>CAYMNF010000060.1:0-11889 GCA_964391735.1 uncultured Bacteroides sp.
TCAAGCAACTTTCCAAGCAACTTTTCGGTTACTTTTTGTAGCCAATATAATTCGTTTTTCATACATTTGCAGTTGAGATTGGACCATTGATATGACAATAGCACATGTAACATTCGGCATGGGAATGGGCGGCATTGAGACAATGCTTGTCAACATCACCCGACATCAGGCGTTGAGGGGCCACAATGTTCATATTGTCATAATCAATGACATCATAGATCCATCGCTGATGGAGCGCCTCTCTCGTGACGTAAAGGTTCATCGGCTGGGCCGAAAAGTGGGCTCAAAAAACCCGTGGCATGTGTTGCAACTGAATCGTCGGCTGCTTGGTATCAAACCTGATATTGTGCATTTGCATATAGCCGGGATATCAAAATATATTTTTGCCCCGAGCCTGAAGTCACGACTGTGCAATACCCTGCACAGTATCTGTACCACCCAGAACACAGTGGGAATAAGCAAAGCGGGACCTATTTTTGCCATTTCTAACGTGGTGAGAGATGATCTTTATCAAGCTAAAGGCCTGTCCTCAACTGTAGTTCGCAACGGCATTGAACCCTTTGGTATTTCTCCACGCCCCTATCGTAAGATAACGGGCACGGCTCAATTGGTGCAGGTGGGACGTCTTGATACCCGGGTCAAGGGGCAGGACACTTTGTTACACGCGTTGGCAAAAGTAAAGTCACATGGTGAGGATGTGCATCTGACACTTATAGGTGACGGGCCGGCAAAGGAAATGCTGCAGAAGCTTGCCAACGAGTTGGGCATCACAGCCAACGTAACCTTCCTTGGAAACAAGACGCAAGATTACATTTTCAACCACCTCGCTGACTACGACATAATGGTGCACCCCTCACGCATCGAGGGGTTCGGGTTGGTCATCGCCGAGGGGATGGCCGCTATGCTACCGGTGGTTGTCACTGACAATGCCGGCCCGTTGGAGATAATTGATGGTGGTAGGTATGGATACCACTTCCCGGTAGAGGATGCCGAGGCCTGCGCACAAAAAATAATTGAGGTAATAAGGAACTACCCGTCTCATCAATTTTTGCAACAGGCCCGCAACCGAATCATAACGGAGTTCAACGTTGAGAACACCGCAGAAAATTACCTCAACCTTTACCACGACATAGCCGGACTTTAAACAGAGTACCTACCAAAAAAATCAGGCAGCTCCGCTTAGGGAAACTGCCTGATTATATATTGTCAATAGTATAATACTGATCTTAACGGCCCTGAGCCTGTGCCTCAGCTTGTGCTTGTTGAATCATCTGCTGGTTGGCTGTGATGTAGATTTCAACGCGGCGATTCTGAGCGCGGCCTGCCTCGGTGTCGTTTGAGGCAACATAGTCCTGCATAGGTTTGCCGTATGCACTAATGCGGTTGGCAGCAACGCCGCTGTTGATGAGATAAGTCTTTACCGCATCGGCACGTCCCGTGGCTACTTTCTCGTTAGCCTGATAGCTACCTACATTGTCGGTGTAACCGTAAATGGTGACATCGGTCTCGGGGTTTTGAATCAGCGATGAGGCGAACTGGCTGAGGTCCTGTTTTGCACTCTGGCTGAGGGTAGTCTGGTTGAAACCGAAAAGGATGGCACTGTCAAACACCACCTTGATAGCCTGGAAGCCATTGGTGTCTTGAACTGTCTCAACAGTTGCCGAGTTGCCCAGAGACTGCTCAAGTTGTTTTTTCTGCTTGTCCATCTTGTTGCCGATGAGTGCTCCGGCACCGGCACCAACGGCTGCACCAATGGCAGCACCTATACCGGCGCCTTTGCCGCCACCAATCAAGGCTCCGAGACCGGCACCGACAGCACCACCGCCGCCGCCACCAATCAAAGCACCTTTACCGGTGTTGGTTATAGAATTACATGAACCCAACATAAGGGTACCGGCGAGAGCAATACAGGTCAGTCGTGAAAATTTCATAATGCTTTTTAGTTTACGTGAGTTAATTTTTTCTTTATAACACTATTCCCGACTGTTTGGTTGGAGGGGGAGGTAAAATTTTTACAATAACTTTTGCCAGAACAGCACATCCTTGAAACCGTCAGGTGTAAAGAGCCAATCCTTAAGTAGACCCACACGCCTGAAACCGCACCGTTCAAAGAGGGCAACTGCCGCCACATTATCAACCGCGGTGTGTGCCCATACGGTATGTAATCGGCAGCGCAATTTTGCATAGGTGCATAAAGCGTCAAGAGCTGCGCGGCCCAGGCCAGTGCCCTGCAGATGCGGTAGTATTGCAATCCCTATCCCGGCTCTGTGATTCAACTTGTCGTGGTCAAAAAGGTCCACGATTCCTACGGTCACGCCCTCGGGGGTTGCCACCATCAGACGTAACTCTCCATCCCCGGTGAAGTCTGCGCGGTAATCCTCAAGATACATCTTCACCATCTGTCGAGAGGTCGGCGCCAATGTTGTTCCGCACGCCCAAAGCCGGGGGTCCTCCTCCAGGGCGAAAATAACATCACAGTCCGCAGGCTCTGGAGCTCGCAGTATAACCTCGGGAGAGTCCATCACATTGTGTATTCAGTTCGGTTAAGCAACGAGCGGCCGAGGGTAATCTCATCGGTATATTCAATTTCATTACCCACCGATACACCCCTGGCCAACTGGGTGAGCTTGACATGCGGGGCTCGACTGTGCAAAAGACGATATATATAATATCCCGTAGTGTCCCCGTCAATTGTGGCTCCCAGGGCTAAGATTATCTCCTTGACAACCCCTTCCTCCGCCCGCCGGGCAAGCGACTCAATCTCAAGCATCTCGGCCCCGATGCCGTCCATGGGGGAAATAACTCCACCAAGAACATGGTACAGGCCGTTAAATTGGCCGGTACGCTCAATGCTGAGGACATCCTTAATGTTTTCCACAACGCAAACCAAGGTGTTGTCCCGTCGGGGGTCTGAACAAATCGGGCAGACCTCCTCCTCTGAGATATTATGGCAGACCTTGCAGTAGTGGATTCCCCGACGCATATCTATCAGTGCCTGCCCAAGATTCACCGCCCTACCCTCCTCGGCACGCAACAGGTGCAGTGCCAGCCTCAGGGCTGTCTTGCGTCCAACCCCGGGGAGCCGGGCAAGCTCGGTGACTGCATTCTCAAGCAGTGTGTTTCTAAACTCTGCTTCCATATCCTCCCAACGATATTCCTGTTTACTATTTTACAGGCCTTTTATACCCGTCTTTGGCACAGCGGGCCTTCATGTTCTTGATGCGTTGTGCCGTGTCGGGGTGGTCGCTGAATGCGTTGGCCAAAGAACCTGAAGCACTTGATTTCCCGCCCTCAAGGGTTTGCATCTTTTCAAAAGCCAGAACCATGGCATACGGATTTTTACCATTAGCCTTCAGGAACTCATACCCATAGTTATCAGCCTCACTCTCCTGCTTGCGACTGTACTTGGCCGACATCAGGGTCTGTGAAAGCTGTCCCAGGGCACCATCCGTCAAGTTAGCCAAGGAGCCGGAGGTCGACCCAACGGCATCAAGAAGGGCGCTGTTCAGTAGAGCTTGCTTAAATGCGTCCTTTGAGTCATGGTTGGCGACATGTCCTATTTCATGCCCTATAATACCCAGCAGCTCGTCATCCGTCATCATGTCCATGATTCCTGAATAGACACGTACGCTTCCGTCGGCACATGCAAAGGCATTAATGTCCTTTGTAATATACACCTTGAAGTTGAGGGGAGTGCCGTCAACACTCTTCAGGTTTGACGTCAAGCGGGCGAGACGTTGAGTGTATGCGCTGTTGGCAGGGGCAACGGTGTTTTGCTTGTCCATTTGAGCCACTGCCTGCCTCACATAGCTCTGGATATCGCTGTTGCTGAGGGTCATGGCTTGTGTGCTTTTTGACACCGCCGACATCATACGGTTCATATCCATGGTTTTACACCCCGTGAGAGTTACAGCGAGGATGCATGCCGCAAGTACTGATTTTTTCATCCGTGCAAATTTTATTTTACAAAAGTAAAACATTTTGGGGTCATGGCAAAACCCGGCAACACTAATGAAAATTTGTGTACCTTTGCAGGCACAAACAATGCGCCATGGAGTTCAAAATTGATGCGACCCAAGGAGGTGCCCGTGCGGGTACCATCACTACCGACCACGGAGAGATCCGCACCCCCGTGTTTATGCCCGTGGGAACCTGTGGAGCCGTCAAAGCTGTACACATCCCTGAGTTGCGCAATGATGTCAAGGCCCAGATAATCCTTGGCAACACTTACCATCTGTACCTGCGCCCGGGTATGGAAATATTGCGTGAAGCGGGGGGATTGCATAAATTCAACGGTTGGGAGAAACCTATCCTTACTGACAGCGGGGGATTCCAGGTATTTTCCCTTGCCGACCGCCGCAAGCTCACCGAGGAGGGCGCCCACTTCAGCAGCCATATCGACGGGTCAAAACACCTGTTTACCCCCGAAGGGGTTGTTGACATTGAGCGTGTAATCGGGGCGGACATCATGATGGCGCTTGATGAGTGCCCACCGGGAGACTCTGACTATGCCTACGCATCAAAATCTCTTGACCTGACGTTGCGGTGGCTGGACCGCGGGTGGCGCCGATACACCGACACCGAAGGCCTGTATGGCTACAATCAGGCTTACTTCCCTATCGTGCAAGGGTGCACGTTCCCTAACCTGCGTCGTCGTTCGGCCGAGCATGTAGCAGCATTAGGGGCTGACGGTAATGCCATTGGCGGATTGGCGGTGGGTGAGCCGGTTGAAAAGATGTATGAGATGATTGAGGTGGTGAATGAAATACTGCCGGCCGATAAACCCCGCTACCTGATGGGTGTCGGGACACCCGCCAATATACTTGAGGCCATTAGCCGCGGCGTGGATATGATGGACTGTGTTATGCCCACCCGCAATGGCCGCAACGGGATGCTCTTCACCCCTGAGGGTACTATGAACATGCGCAATGCCAAATGGGCCCATGACTTCAGCCCCCTGTGGCCCGGAGGGGCATCGTTTGTTGACACCGTATATACCAAAGCATACGTGCGGCATCTGTTTGTGGCGAATGAAATCCTGGCCATGCAGATAGCCTCGCTGCACAATCTGGCGTTCTACCTGTGGCTGACCGGTGAGGCCCGCAAACACATCATTGAGGGAGACTTCATTGCATGGCGCGATGACATTCTGCCCCGCCTGTCACGACGCTTATAAAAACCGCAATCGCATCGTGTTCAAGATTCTGGATCGTTACATTGTAGGGAAGTTCCTCGGGACTTATATCTTTGCCATTATCCTGATATTGGCAATCACGGTGATGTTTGACATCAACCAAAAACTGGATGCCTTCCTGAAAGCCCCGCTACGTGAGACGGTCTTTGACTATTTTGTAAACTTTCTGCCCTACTTTGCCAACCAGTTCAGCCCCCTGTTCACATTTATAGCGGTGATATTCTTTACCTCAAAGCTGGCCGGCCATAGCGAGATAACGGCCATGTTGTCGACGGGCATGAGTTTCAGACGCCTGCTGTGGCCCTATCTTCTGTCGGCTGCAATCATTGCGGGTGCCACCTACTATCTGTCGGCCTATGTCATCCCCCCGGCAAACGTAAAACGCATTGAGTTCACCAATAAATATGTAAAAAACAGGCGTGTTGACTATGGCACCAATGTGCAGCTGCAAGTTGCCCCCGGGCAGATTGCCTACATAAGCCGCTATGACAATATCTCCAAAACCGGCACCAAGTTTTCACTTGAAAAGTTTGAGGGGAAAAAGTTAGTATCACGTCTTACGGCACAGACTATAGTTTGGGACACGGCCTACAACTGGACCGTCAAGGATTACATGATACGCGACTTCAACGGTCGCAAGGAAAGCATCACCGGGGGAACAAGGCTTGACACCATAATACCTTTTGAGCCAAGGGACTTCCTTATATCAAAACATGACCAGGAGACGCTTACCACCCCTCAGCTTAAGGAGTATGTTGCCCGCCAACAGCAGCGGGGGGTCGCAAATATTGAGTCGTTTGACATTGAGATTCACCGACGCTATGCCATGACCGCCGCAGCCTTTATCCTCACCATTATCGGCATGAGCCTCAGTTCCCGCAAAATCAAGAAAGGTATGGGCGTGAACCTCGGTATCGGTTTGGTGTTGAGTTTCAGCTATCTGCTGTTTATGACTGTGACTCAGACCTTTGCCGTCTCGGGGATGACCTCTCCCATGATAGCCATGTGGATACCCAATATTATATATGGTATTATAGCGATATTCTTATACCTGAAGGCTTCAAGATAATTTTAGATAAATCAGGGGGTTGCCCAAGAGTTCTACTCTCCGGCACCCCCCCTGGTGTTAAGGGTCTGAAACTTATCGGTTACCTATGACCTTGAGATGCGCATTGGGGTAACGCAAAACCAGACATGAGGCCTCGGTGATTACCACCGCATCTGTGTTGCGCACACCGGTGCTCTTGAGGTCAAGCCTCTCAGCCTGCATGGGGATAAAACTGTACTTGGTGATATATTGCGGGTCGATGACCATACCGTTGTCAGGGCAGCCGCATTGGTCGAAGGTCTCGCTATGTACAACAAACAGGGTACCGAATTTTGAATGCAACTCAGTGAAGTCTATACCCCATTTAGTAACACTGTCGTTGGTTGAGGCCATACGCGTAAACCCGATTTTGTTAAGGCGGTCAATCAGGCCGGTGCCGGCGACCAATACCTTGCGCAACGATCCGGATGCGCCCTCAAAGGCGTGACGGGTGAGGTCCACTATAAACTCCTCTGTAAGGGTGTCTTCGGTATCATATTCAAACTGATGGTCGGTCTGGTACCAGATACCGCCTGTGAGCATGATCTCCTCATGCGTGGTGGGGTGCTTGATACGAGCTTTGGCCCCGAACAGAAAGTTTCGCTCCAACCCCTGTCGCATATCAATGACGGCGACCTCCTCCTGGTCGTTGAATGTCCAGCCCACCTCCTTGTTGGTGAGCTTCTGCAGGGTTGACTCCTCAACCTGCGCTTTGAAAATCTGGCAATAGTTGGTAGCCTTGCGCGGCAGGGCCTCAAACTGCGGGGTTTGTACATCCAGTTCACCGGCGGCACGTCCCATACGCACAATCCCGTGTCCGGCGGCGGGGAAAATGACGTCATCAAGGGTCTCGACATTAACGGGGAGAACCAACACGCCATCCTTCAGGTCACGCCCGACAACATAACCAACCAGGGGCTCGCCACCATCAGTGTATGTATCGGGGAACATGACGGTCTCGCTCTCGGCAAAGATGGCGTCATGCTCGGTTGAGATCATGAACATGTTGTCAACAACCTTGGTACTGCGCACCTTGGTACCTGAGGGTTTGGTGTCAACCGAGTAGTAATCTACCACCATTGAGCGACATCGTCGGCAACCGGCCAGACGTGATATCTGATCGAGAGGAGTGGATGAGGGGCGTATCTTTACAATACGACGGTCAATCTCACTCAACAAAAGGTCGGGCACCAGGGTGTTTACAACAGAGGTTGTTAAGGGACCATTTGCAACGTGGCTGTTTCCCCGGGTACCGGTTACGACTGTAATATTGTTTTCTTGTGGCATAATAAGTTTTTGTTTTATAAATAATTAAGCTGTGTTTTATCTTTAAATGTCCCAGATGCAGGGACGAACGGCGTTGAGAATCTGACAACGGCGGGGATTCTCACCTTTCTCAGAATCCGGGAGGGGAATCTCAAGTAATCCGGGCGCCGACATGCGTTTCTCAATCTGCTCATTGATACCGCGCAGATAGCCACGCTCCTCAGCCTCGGCAATCATCTTCGTGATATCGGGCTGCTCAACTTCAGGGGTGTCGATTTGGGATTCGACGGGGGCAGCATCACCGACCGTCTTTAACGGCTCGGGGGGCATGGGTGTGATGTTCTCAACGGGGTGGTTTCCTGTTTCTTCCATTATATGTTTTACTATTTGGGTTCTACAACTGTCATTGTTAGTGTCGTTGCAAAATTATTCGCTACCCGGCCCTGCTCTTACACCTTAATTTATTTTGTCCCTGAATATGCTCTACTATATTTCAACATATTTTCGTACCTTTGTCAATTGAAAGAAAAATATGGACTTTTTGCAAAAAGAGACAGAGGCCATTGAGCGCCTGCAAAGGATGATTGACGATGCCGTAAACATTGTCATCACCTGCCATGTCACGCCCGATGGAGATGCCATAGGTTCATCCTTGGCGCTTTGGGAGGTGCTTCGGCAGCAGGGCAAGAAAGTAAACGTGATTACCCCGGACCTGATGCCGGCAACCCTGCGCTTTCTGCCCAACTCACGCTATATACTTGCTGCATCGAGTGCCCCTGAAAAGGCCGAGAGGCTACTCAACGAGGCCGAACTGATCTTCTGCCTTGACTATAATGACTCCAAAAGAGTTGACCGTCTGGAGCCACTGCTGCTGGATGCTCCGGCCCCAAAAGTACTGATTGATCACCATCTGTACCCGGCCGACTTTGCCACGGTGACCATCAGCTATCCGGAGATGCCGGCAACCTGCGCTCTGCTGTTTCTGGTTCTGAAAAAATTAGGGTATGACAGCCTTATCAACAGCTTCGCAGCCCAGTGTCTGTACACCGGCATCCTCACCGACACGGGGGGATTGGCATATAACTGTTCCATGCCCCTTCTTTACGACATTATCGGCGAATTGCTGACGCGGGACTTTGACCGGGACCACATCTTTAATGAGCTGTTCCGCACCAAGACCCTCAGCTCTCTGCGCATCAACGGCTATGCTTTGGGTGAAAAGCTGCAGGTTTTCCCTGAGTTTGGAGCATCTATTATCACCCTGTCGCTTGATGAGTTGCAGAGGTTCGGATATGTTCGCGGGGACACTGAGGGTCTCGTCAACATGCCGCTTGAGGTCCCTGGTATTGTCTGCTCGGTATACTTGCGTGAGGATAAGCCTGGGTTCGTAAAAGTATCAACACGCAGCCGTGGCCGGTATCCTGTCAACGAGCTGTGCACACGCTATTTTGGTGGTGGTGGGCATCTGAATGCCGCCGGCGGAGAATTTTACGGCTCCCTGGATCAAGCTGTTGAGATCTCCATGACGGCAATAAAGGAGATGGCTGTACACCTTCCTGTTAAATCATCTAAAACCAACTAATGAAAATATCCGCAATATTTACAGCTTGCCTGTTGGGTGCCCTTGCCGCTGTTGTCAGCAGTTGCAGCGACTCAAAAAGCTATGCCGAGTTGCTCACCGAGGAGAACCACCTGGTTAACTCCTTTTTGGCTGACCAGCGTGTGGTAGGACGTGTACCCGCCGACTCGGTGTTTGAAATCGGACCGGATGCCCCATACTACCAGATGGATGAGGAGGGGAATATTTATATGCAGGTACTTGATGCCGGCGACCCAGACATGCGCCCGCAAAAGGATAATCGCGTGTATATACGATTTACCCGTTATAACCTTAGTTTCTATAGGGATGGAGAGTTGCAGTTCGGGGCCGGGAATGCCGAGGATATCTCGGGCGGTGCCGGCTTGGGCGCACACTATTTCCTGTTTGACAACATGTCAGCCGAGGTCTCGAACCTGCTTGGCTCCGGGATACAGGTCCCCATGTATTACTTAGGCAACAATGCCAAGGTGAATCTTGTCCTCAAAAGCCAATTCGGCTGGACCAAGGAGATCTCAAATGTTGTTCCCTATCTGTATAATATAAGGTACTACTCAAGCCCCCTGTCGCCCTGGACAGGCGATTGACCTCGGGACTTTTATCATCTTGCAACACATAAGAAACACTATAGTATGTCACTGATAAAATCAATATCAGGTATTCGCGGAACAATAGGCGGACAAGTCGGCGAGGGCCTCTCTCCGGTGGATGTTGTTCGCTTCACCGCGGCCTATGCTCAATATATAAAAGGTACTAACCCACGCCACAACCGCATTGTTGTAGGGCGAGATGCTCGTATCTCAGGCCCGATGGTTGAAAAGCTGGTTGTGGGAACCCTGATAGGTTGCGGATTTGATGTTGTAAACATCGGCCTTGCATCGACCCCAACCACCGAGGTTGCTGTTGTTGGCGAAAAAGCTGCCGGGGGTATCATCCTCACAGCCAGCCACAACCCGGCTCAATGGAACGCGCTGAAACTGCTCAACAGTAACGGCGAGTTTCTGAATGCCGAACAAGGGGCATTGGTTCTGCAATATGCACAGGATGAGGCTTTCAACTTTGCCGAGGTTTATGACCTGGGGAATGAGACCATCAACACCACTTGGCTGGACCGTCATATCGAGACAGTGTTGGCCCTTGAAGCCGTTGACACAGAGGCTATCGCCAAGGCGAACTTCACGGTTGCCGTGGATGCCGTAAACTCGGTAGGTGGTGTGGCCATACCCCGACTGCTTCGTGCATTGGGTGTCAAAAACATCGTGGAACTGAATTGCGAGGTGACAGGACGTTTTGCCCATACCCCCGAGCCGATCCCTGAAAATCTGACACAGATTGCCGAGCTGATGCGCTCAGGCAAGGCTGATGTGGGATTTGTTGTTGACCCTGATGTTGACCGCCTGGCCATTGTAATGGAAAACGGCGAAATGTTTGTTGAGGAGTATACCCTGGTTGCGATTGCCGACTACCTGCTGCAAAAACAGCCCGGGCACACCGTCAGCAACCTCAGCAGCAGCCGCGCCCTCAGGGATGTGGCACAACGCCACGGTGGCACATACTCGGCAGCAGCGGTTGGCGAGGTCAATGTCGTTGCCGAGATGAAGCGTACCGGCGCCGTTATTGGCGGCGAGGGGAACGGCGGGGTTATTTACCCGGAAGCACACTATGGGCGTGATGCTCTGGTTGGGGTTGCTCTTTTCCTGACCCTTATGGCCAAGTCGGGTAAAAAGGTAACAGAGCTGAAGGCCGGCTATCCGCAATACAGCATTGCTAAGACAAAACTTGCCCTTACACCCGACATTGATGTGGATGCCGTATTGCAGGCGGTAAAGGAGAAATATGCCACAGAAAAAATCACCGATATTGACGGCGTAAAGATTGATTTTACCGATAGCTGGGTGCACCTGCGCAAATCAAACACCGAACCGATAATACGTATATATGCCGAGGCTCATTCAATGAAAGAGGCTGAGGCGTTGGCTGAGAATGTGCGTGCCGTGGTTGACAAAATGGCACATTGACAGACCTAAACCCTAAATCTGATTTTTATAAACACCAACAATATGATATCAATAACTTTTCCCGATGGGAGCGTGCGCCAATACGATGACGCATCAACCCCGCTGGATATAGCCCGCAGCCTCAGCCCACAGTTGGCCAAGGAGGTTCTTGCAGCAACCGTCAACGGCAAGGAATGGGACATTTCACGTCCAATCACTGAGGACGCAACAATAAAGTTCTTCAAATGGGAGGACCCCGAAGGAAAACACGCCTTCTGGCACTCATCAGCCCACCTGTTGGCTGAGGCGATTCAGGAGCTCTTCCCCAATGTAAAATTCGGCATTGGCCCGGCCATTGAGAACGGTTTCTACTATGACATTGACACCGGCGACAAGCCCCTGACAGATGCCGATTTTGCCGCTATTGAAAAGAAGATGCTTGAGTTGGCTCAGAAAAAAGAGCCCATCGTGCGCCAAGACATCAGCAAAGCCGACGCGCTGAAGATGTTTGGCGACCGTGGCGAGCAGTACAAATGTGAGCTGATATCTGAGCTTGAGGACGGACACATCACCACCTATACCCAAGGTGCATTCACCGACCTTTGCCGCGGACCGCATATCCCTTCCACCGGTGTGATTAAAGCAGCCAAAGTGATGTCGCTTGCAGGTGCATACTGGCGTGGTGACGAAAAGCGCAATCAGCTTGTCCGCGTTTACGGCATCACATTCCCCAAGAAAAAGATGCTCG
>CAYMNF010000061.1:0-5943 GCA_964391735.1 uncultured Bacteroides sp.
CTCTTGCCCCCCCGAGTCGGCGACGGGCGGTTATTGTTCGACCAATAAATTGGTCGGGAATAAGGACTAATTGGCGCCGTGGGCGCAAGCCCACGGAATGCAATGCTCCTCCCCAAATCCGACCAATTTATTGGTCGAACTGCTGGGGTAGGCACAAAAAAAGGAGCCGTGGGTGGCTCCTTTTTTTGCAGAGGGGAAGTGGGGTTACTTGATGAGTACTTTGGTGGCGACGTTGCCTTGGCGGCGTATGTAGAGGCCGGGGGCAAGGTTGGTGTCGCTGACGCGGATACCGCGCAGGTTGTAGTATTCAACAGGTGCCTCGTTGGCGTCACCGGCCGTGATGTCCTCAATGCCGGTTGAGATGTTCTGGCGCACAACAAGGTTTTGAACGCGCAGGGGCTCGGCTGAGGTCGGGGTAGTGGCATAGTAGTAACCAATCTGTACATTCTTGCCTTTATACTCACTGAGGTCTACCTTGGCGTCAACTGTCTTGGCTGTTGCCGGGGCATTACGTTTGTCAAGGGCATCGGCGCTGCTCTTGGTGACAATGTTGTCAAACATGTTGATGAAGGTCCAACCGTCGCGACAGGTTGCCATAACCTCCTCATCGGTACCGGCATATTCATCCTTGAACTCGCGAATCATGAACAGGCAGCCTTGCTCCTCAAGCGCATCAAGATTTGATGATTCAATGTCAAACTCCGCAATGATTGATTTTACATTATCGGCGGGGAGAACCATCTGCGAGCGGGTGTAGGTATAGCTTGAAATCTCGTGACCTTGTGCTATACTGCCGTCGGTGAGGCTGGCGGTGAGGAAGTAGTTATCGCTGTTCTCGGGGTACTGTGTCCAAGCCCAGATGTTTACAACCTGGACCTCCTCTTGTGATGAGGGGTTGGTGGGGTCATAGTCTTCATTTACCCTGAATGAGTAGTGACGCCAGTAGAAGTATGAGAACGGGTCGTCAGAGTCAAGATCCTGGAAGACGATGGTGGGGTCGGTTGATACGTAGTAGGTTGCCGAGTTGAGTGAGAATCCGTTGGGGTTGTTGGCCGTGGCGGATACGTCGCCTGACTGGGTAATCTCAAGGGTAGCCGTTGACCCGATAACGGTCTTCTGCTCAATCAGGGTACCGGTGAGGGTGAAGTAGTTGTAGGTGATGCTTGAAGCACCCTCGGCAGTGATGGTGATGACATGGTCATCATACTCAGAGAGGATACCGCTGAGGGGAGAGAAAACTACATCACCGGGGGGCAGGGTATACTGATAGTATATTGACGGGAGCGAGAGGCCTGAAGCGTTGATGTTGCTGTAGCAGGCATATCCGGCATCAATGCTTGAGTGGCAAAGGGTCAGCCCTGCCGGCTCAGAGAGGGTCTTGATGGTGGCCACGCCATCTTTGTCGATAGCAATGGAGAACAGGGTCTTGTCGGTAGTGCTCTTGGAGAGGGTACCGTCGGCATCGCAATACAGGTAGCCGTTGGTGTCGCCAATATACCAGCCACCGTCGGCAGCCTCGACGGGCAGTGCCAGGCCTGTACCCTGGTGCACAACAACACCGTTGGTGATGGTGGCTTCATCCTGCGGGAACAGGGTCTGTCCGCCGCCGGGGTTGCACATTATGGTCTGCGGGTTGTGGTTGGGGTCGGCAATAAGGATCTTGTCCTCAGACTGCAGGTTGGCGATGTCAGACAGTAGCAGGAAGTCGCCGCCGGTAACCGTTACGTCAGACTGGATGATGTATTCAGTTGAGGCCTCGGTGGTCTCGCTGCCACGAACAGCTGTGGCGTGCACGGTGTATGTGCCCGGCTCGGTGGGGAGGCTCATGATGAGTTCCGAACCATGGGTTGCGTATGTCGGGCCACCGTTGATTTGAATCTTGACCTCCTCAGCGTCTTCTGACGATACCGTTATCTGGCGTCCGGGTTGAACAAGGCCGCCTAACGGGTCAAAGACGATGGCACCGGGTTGGTTGGGGACATAAACGGTGTAGGTGGTTGAGGCGGTGATCGTCTCCTCACCACGGCGAGCCGTGACGTTGATGGTGTATTCACCGGCTGTGTCGGGCATTGTCACTGTGGCCGTTGAGGCGTTGACGGTGGTTTCCTCGCCATCGTTGATGGTGTAGGTAATGGCATCAGCCTTATCAGACAGGATGGTTACCGTGGTACCATATTTGAGGGCCGTCTCGTTGGTGGGGAAGAAGATTATCGCACCGGGTTTGGGAGCGGTGAGGGTATAAGTTGCCTCGGCGTCAAGGGTAGCCTCATCGCGGTAGGCGGTAACCTTGACGGTGCACTCGCCGGAGGTTTCGGGCAGTGTTATGTTGGCTTTGTTGCCATCGACCTCAACGGGCTCGGCATCGCCAACGGTGTAAGAAATCTTTGTTGCGTTGGCTGAGGTAACATTGATGGTGGAGCCGCCGTCAACCTGTGAGCCGGTGGGAGGGGTAAAGACAACTTCGCCCGGTTTGGGAGGCAAAATGGTATAGTTAGCCTCGGCATCGAGGTCCTCCATTCCACGGAAGGCGATGACCTTTACGGTGCATGTACCGGCCTCGGTGGGCAGAGTTACGTCAACTGATGAGCCTGAAACCGGCACATCGGTCTTGGTGATGAGCTCGTCATTGAGGTAGACCTCATAGTGGATGCTTGTGGCACGCTCAGATGAGATGGTCACTGTTGAACCGGCCTCGACCTCAGCACCTGATGCGGGGTTGAAGACAACGGGGTTGACGGTAACCTGATTGATGAGGTAGTGGGCTGATGCCGTCACAGTCTCATCGCCGCGATAAGCGGTAGCGTGGATGTAGAAGGTCCCCGGGGTGTCGGGCAGGGTAACGATAACGCTGCTGAGGTTTTCAGAGGTCTCCTCTACAACGGTCTCACCGGCGGTGTCGGTAATGTAGTAAACAATCTTGTCAGCATCGGTAGAGGTGACGGTCACCTTTGAGGCTGAGGCTACCTGTGAGCCGTCGGCCGGGTCAAAGTGGATAACGTCAGGCTTGAGGACAATAGCTGTGTAGGTAGCGGTGGCCTCCTTGCTCTGTGAACCGCGTGTAGCGGTGACCTTTACGGTGAACTCACCCTCCTCATCGGGAACGGTGATTTGGGCCATGTCGCCGTCAAACGGGGTTTGCTCGCCATCGTTGATAGCACAGTAAATCTGTTTGGCATTGACGGCTTTGATGTGGATGACGGTTCCCACGCCCACGCTGCTGTTCTCGGCGGGGGTAAAGGTGATGTCGCCCAGTTCAAGGTCAGTGACGGTGTAGGTCGCTGAGGCGGTACGTGTCTCCAGACCGCGATAGGCAGTGACGTCGAGGGTATACTCGCCGGCATCGGTGGGCAGAGTCACGGTTGTGGTTGCACCTTCTACCTCAGTGGTGGTGCCGTTGAGGGTATATGCAATCTTGGTGGCATCGGCCGACGAAACGGTTACTTTGTCGCCGGGGTTGAGTTGGGTACCCGTTGCGGGGTCAAAGGTGATGTCGCCGGGCTGTTCAGCCGGGATTACGTATGTTGCAACCCCCTCGGTATACTCGCTGCTTGTGCCGCGATATGCCCAGACGGTCAGGGTATAGGTGTCAGCCTTTTCAGGGAGGGTTACGGTGCCGGTGGCGCCGGTAATCTTCATGCGCGCGGGTTCCTCACCGTCAGATGTGCCGGCAAGGGTGTAGAACATCTCGGTGGCGTTGGCCGATGAAATGGTCACTACAGTGCCCGGCTCAACGGTACCGCTTGCGGGGTCAAACGCTACGGGCCCGGCAACGGGGATAACAACGGTGTAGGTTGCTGAGGCCGTGGCTGTCTCGCTGCCGCGATATGCGGTGGCACTGATGGTGTATTGGCCGTTAACGTCGGGCAGTGTGGCTATTGCTGATGAGCCGGTGACGTTGATGGTCTCGCCGTTGAGGGTGTACTCAATGCGGTCAGCGTTCTCTGACGCGATGGTAATCTTTGTGCCGCCGTCAACGGTGCTGCCGTTAGCCACGCTGAAGGTTACATCGCCCGGACGCAGGGTCACGACGGTATAGTTGGCGCTGTGGCTAAGTGACTGGCTGCCACGGTAGGCGGTGACAGTGAGTATGTATGAGCCGTCGGTATCCGGCATGGTCACGGTGGCGCGGTCGCCCTCAACCTCAACAGCCGGGTCGGTATTGATGGAGTAGAGGATTTTTGTGGCATCATCTGATGTGATGGTCACCGTCTGGCCAGGCTGCAATTGCGTTCCCGTGGCGGGGTCAAACACTATTTGTCCCGGCTTGGGGGCTACAAGGGTGTAAGTGGCAGTGCCGGTAACCTCTTTGGTCCCGTTGGTTGCGGTGACGCTTACCGTGCAGGTGCCGTCAGTGTCGGGCAGGGTGAAGGTGGCTGTGTCGCCGTCAACCTCGGTTGATACACCGTTAACCACGTAGGTAATCTTGGTGGCACCCTCTGAGGTGATTGTTAACTCGGCGCCGGCATCAAGCGTTGAGCCGTCAAGATAGCTGAAGTTGATCTCACCGGGGCCGTCGGGTTCCTCGCCGCCACCGGTTGTGGTTACTGTTATGTTAACGTTTTTGACCTCCCATAGATCAGTATAGGATTCAGAAGTTTTAAAGCCTATTTGGATTGTTTTTCCGCTATAAGCGTTTAGATTTACAGTAGCCGTGGTAAAGGTAAATAAGTCATTGTCTCCTTCATCATATACAGGAGTAATCGGCGTCCATTCATCAGAACCAACTACGCGCACAACAAAGTTACTTCCACCTGCATATATTTCACTAAGTGATACATTTGATGTTTGTTCAAATGTAAGAGTAGCCTCGCTGTTGGCGGGGATAGAAAATGAATTCTCACGATAACCAACGATATCAGGATCATAAGCTGCCCAGGCTTTATCCCAGGTGTCCCAATACCATCCTCCGTTGGCATCATTCCAGCCGGTATCATCGGTTTGCAGGCCCAAAGGATAGGTTTGGGTTTCGGCGCGGGCAGTCACTGCCGATAGCACCGAAAGAATTAAGAGTAAAAATAACTTTCGCATGAAAAAAATTGAAAGGGTTTATAATTGTTTATTTATTTGAGTGCATACACGGTCACCGAACCCTTTTTGAAAGAGTTTCTTGTGGTTTCGATTTAAGGTTTTAATGTCTTGCGAAGATCGGTTGTTATGAAAACTTGCGCAAGGTAAGAAATTTGTCAGAAATATGCAACGTTTTTTTTTTTTTTGTTACCGAAATATGGAAAAAGGTTGCACTTTTGGTGTGAAATTTCTGGCCGTCGCGTATTATAAGCCGCTTTCCACACATTTATAGTAAAAAATGTAAGCCCACAGGAACCGCTTGCGAGTCTGGTGTGAGGGCGTAAGCAAATAACCGCGTTAGCGGTTGAACATCGTAGCCGTGGGCGATAGCCCACGGAAAGCGTTGCCCCCCGGATCCGACCAATTTATTGGTCGAACAGATGGGGGCGACATAATCCAACGCGGAATGTTCGACCAATAAATTGGTCGGGGAAATGGGGCTAATTGGGACCGTGGGCTGTCGCCCACGGCTACAATCTTCAACCGCTAACGCGGTTGTTGTCAACGAGTTGTGTGGGGTTTGAGCATGGGTAGGACGTACACGCAATTAGCTGTCGCAATTGAATCTGGGCCGCGTGCGAGTCTGGTGTGAGGGCGTAAGCAAATAACCGCGTTAGCGGTTGAAGATCGTAGCCGTGGGCGCAAGCCCACGGAAAGTGTTGCGCCCCGAATCCGACCAATTTATTGGTCGAACAGTTGGGGCCGACATTATCCAACGCGGGTTGTTCGACCAATAAATTGGTCGGTTTTATGGGCTTATTAGGACCGTGGGCTTGCGCCCACGGCTACGATCTTCAACCGCTAACGCGGTTGTTGTCAATGAGTTGTGTGGGGTTTGAGCATGGGTAGGACGTACACGCAATTAGCTGTCGCAAT
>CAYMNF010000061.1:6043-11887 GCA_964391735.1 uncultured Bacteroides sp.
GCGGTTGTTATCAGGGCGTTGCGCGAAATTGGGATATGCTTGGAGGGTAGAGTATGGGAGGGAATTACGCGAAGAGGTCGAGGAGGAGGGTGTTGCAGCTTATCCAACGGGATTCAGGAATCCGGAATCCGTTGTTTGTTGGGACTAACAGGCCATTTTGCAGGTGGGGGCGGGCGGCGTTGAGCAAGCGGGTGCGCTCATCCGCTCCGAACAGTGCGTCGGCGACATCGAGATTCAGCCCCTCGGCTCGCCTTAACGACACAAGGACAAAGTCATTAATGCGGTTGTCGGTGGTCTCCGGTTCAGCAACCGGCTGCAGGAGCCCGTCAGCAGCCAGATATTTTGTGAGGGACGTGGGTACTGAGCTGCGCACACCGTCAATCCATGAATGTGCCCCCGGTCCGATACCTAAATATGGCGTTTCTGAGTCCCAGTAGGCACTGTTATGGCGGCTGTGACGCCCCGGGAGCGCAAAATTGGCGATTTCATAGTGCTCATACCCACAGGCACCGGTCTTGTCGCACAGTATGTCATAGAGTTCTGCCACGACATCACCGTCGGGGAGCGATATTTTGCCCGCTTGCTGCCGGGCATAGAGGCGAGTGCCGGGTTCAACCTCAAGGGCGTAGGCCGACAGGTGCTCTGGCCGCAGGGACAGCACCCCGGCAAGAGACTGCTGCCAACTGTCGGACGTTTGTCCCGGCAACCCGTACATCAGGTCAAGGCTAAGGTTATTGATGCCGGCATCACGCAGAATCTCCACGGCCCGCACCGCCTCGGCGGCGGAGTGTCTACGCCCCACGGCATGTAGTTCTTCGTCAATCAGGGACTGTACCCCCATGCTTATGCGCGTGGCGTGTGAGGCCAGCATGCGTGCCAATGGCGGGGTGACATCCTCGGGGTTGACCTCAACGGTAACCTCCTCGGCTGTGGGTAACCCATGCAACAGCCGTTCCAAAGCGGCCTCCCCGAGGGCTGAGGGTGTCCCACCCCCAATGTACACCGTGGTAACCGGCCGGCGCCGAGCGTTCCACTCGTTCAGCAGGCAGTCAACAAGTTTTTCTTCAATCCCGGCACGGGGCATGGAATAGAAGGCGCAGTAGCTGCACTTGGCCCGGCAAAGCGGCACATGCACATACAGGCCCCCGGGGGTTACCATTGCGGTGGGGTGGTTTGGCACAGAATGCGCATTTTGCAGAAGCGGCAGGCGTGGGGGTCATCACTCATGGGGAAACCCTCGCTATCCTCGTTGTTAAAGTCAAAGATGCGACACAGGGTTTCGCGCAGCAGTGGCAAAAACGCATCCGAGGTCTCATGATGATCAGTGATGGGGCGCTTGTTGGCGCGCTCACCAATTGCAAGGGGGGTGTCGCCGGGACGTGGGGTGCGCAGCAGGTATACCGAGGGTGTCACCTTCAGGTCAGTGCCAAATTGCACGTTATAGAGATGCGCGTATGTCAGCAACTGCAATATTGCCCCGGTGTTTTTGCTGTTGTTGTGGATAAAGAGAGACGCGTATGATGGTGCTGACAGCGCATCACTGCCCGTTTTGTAGTCCACCATGCGCAAGGTTGACGGGTCAAGGCGGTCAAGGCGGTCGATGTACCCCTTGAAGTTGACCGGGTGCCCGGCAACTAATTCCCAGGATGTGCGGATGGGTACCTCGGTGCCAAGAATGGTGAAGGGTTCGCCCGTGGCCTCGGCCCTCATGGTGTTGCGCATCATCTTTTCCATGATGGCAAACAGTATGTCGGTTGACGGGGGTGTCTCGGCATCAAGGTTGCCGTCGGGTGTCTTGGCGAAGTTGGCGTTGTAGGCGCGGCGCAGATGCCGACGTATCAACCCCGGTGTGTCCATGGCGGTTTGCAGCCGTTGCGGGGTGACGGTGATTGTCCCGTCGGGTTGGTGCATCTCCTTATATAAATACTCAAAGGCTGAGTGTAGGATTGTGCCGAACATGGCCGAGTCAATTGAGTCGGTGAGCTCATCATCGATGTTCAGTTCCTCGACATATTGCAGATAAAAGTGCAACGGGCATGCCAGGAAGGTTTTCAGGGCCGAGGGTGAGATACCCTTTTTGCCCGGCGGCAAAAACTGTTGCAGCAGGGTGCGCACACGGTCGTCACGCGCTATGCCCAGTTTACGTTTGGGGGTGGCTGTCAGCGGGAACTGCATGGTTGTGTGCCGCGGCTTTTTGGCCTGCGGCAGGTAAATGAGCTGGTACAGGAAACGTGACATGCGCGGGTTGCGCAGCCCGTCGGCCCGGGTGTCGTAAAACAATGCCACATTGCGGGCATGGGCCACCAGGCGGAAGAAACGATAGGCAAGCAGGCGGTCAATCTGACGGGATGTTGACAGACCCCAGGCTGTGCGCAGCAGGTCAGGGATCAATGACCGCCGATAGGCCTTTTGGGGGAAGACATTCTCGTTGAGGGACAGCATGACAAAGTTGTCAAAGTCAAGACCCTGGGTCTGCGGGATGCCCATAATCTGCAGCCCCTCAACCGGTTCGCCGCTCAGAGGGACCTCATAAGACATCATGGTTTGCTGAATCATGCGCAGCAGGGTGGTGTTGCGCAGGGATATGTGATGCTTCTCAAGGTTGGCACACAGATGCAGGGCGCTGTCACGAAAGTAGTCAATGAACAGCTCGGTGAGGTTGTGGCGCCCCTTGGGATTTGCGGCATCGGCCTGTCGCAGAAAGTCGGTAACCGCCATAATGTACCCCATCACCGGGCCGTCGGGATTGTCAAGCAAGGCCGGGTCGGTGTCGGGGTCAAGAAACAGCGGGCGCAGACGCTCGGCTTCTGCAAAATCAGCGGTGGAGACGCGGAAAAGGTGTCCGGCGGTGATGCGTTTCAGCAGTTCATCGGCCTCATCAGGGGCGTATGTCCGAACAATGGGGTTGGTCAGAATCCCTTTTACATCCTCATAGAAATAGGTGGTGAGGCCATCCTTTTTGCGCCGCGCACGGCTTTGCATCTTTACAAGCTGCTGCATCATGGTCCCCACCGGTGTCAGCCGCAGCGGTATCCCAACGGTGAGGTTGATTTTTTGGAACTCAGCGGGGACAGAGTGTACCATGGGCATGAAAAGGTCAGCCTCAGGGAGCACCACCGAGGTGTTGATGGCATTGCCGGCATCAGGAATCACGGCGGGGTCATCGGCCCATGCGCTGAGAGTTGCCGCCGCGGCACGCGTCTGGGCAAGGTGTCCAGGCACCCCGGTAATTGTAATCTCGGGCATCTGCGCCAGCCCGTGGGTGCGCAGTGGTAACTCTTCAGGCTCGGGAAAACTCTCGGCCAGATTTTTTATCAACGGGTAACCCAAGGAGGGACTCAGGCGGGACAACAAGGGCGGGATGTCCCAATAAAAAAATGCGGCGTCCTCCTTTTGCAGTTTTGACATAATCTCAAGCTCGGCAAGTGAGAGGTTGTCAAAGCCGGCAAAAACGAGTTTCTTCACCCCCATGCGTGTCAGGACCTCGGCGGGGATAATGTTCTCGGCAAGGTCTCGCAGCATCATCCCCTGTGTAGCCGTGCCCACGGCGCGCAATGCGTTGTTGTGTGCTTTGTACAGTTGCGGGAGCACCTCCCACAGGCGCAGATACTTATGGGATACCGATTTGGGTTTGTTGTGTGCGTTGACGGCTGATTGCCAGAACCGCCGCACGCGCTCGGGGGAGGCGGCCATGTTGCTGAGGGCATCGGCTCCCCAATAGCGCCTGATGATTTCGCGTTGCTTGTCGGTGAGGTAGTCAGTGGATATCTCCCTGAGGTTCTTCACGTTGGCAAAGACCCTGTCGGCGTCAACAAGATTGCGGTCAATGTCCTGAAAATCAGCTGAGAGCGCAGTCCCCCATTGGCGGAATTTCTCAAACTCGGGAATCGGCAGGCCGTGCTGTTGCAGCAGTGCACAGTAGGCGTTGTACAGGATGAACACCGGCTCATGGTCACCGGCACGGGTAGCCTTGGCACAGCGCTCAACCCAGTGTCCCAAGGTGTCGACGCGTGGCAGCAGGGCACTGTGCTGTATCTTGTCGGCCAACACGTCCAGGAAAAAACGCCCGGCGCGGCGTGTGGGGAACAGGAAACAGTATGAACCCAGGTCAGCGACCGGGGCAAAGGTGTCGGCAAGGGCTTCCAGGAAACGGCTCATGGCTGAGGAGAAAGGGGTTACTTAAGCAATAGGATTACGCGCAGCGCAACGTCAAAATTTATGATTTTGCCGTTGCCGTTGGCGGCGACATCGTGTGCGGCTGCCTCAAACTCATTTATCAGTTGCTCAACGTTGCGCTCAGTGATGAAACGGGCAAAGTTTTTTGAGAATGCGCCCTCATCAGCGGCCAGGGAGTTAAGGGATGGCTCGCCGAAGTTCAGCATAAAGTTTTCGCGCACCATACGCTGGGCATACTGATAGAACTTGACGTTAGTATCCCGGCCCAAGGCGTTGAGGTCATGCGCCCACACCCGCAGGGCGGCCACATTGCGCTGATAGGCCAGGCGCATAAGCCGCATAAACAGTTCCAGGAACATGGAGCGACGCACATCAGCGCGTGCCAGGCGCCGAGCCTCGGCAAGGTTGCCGTCTGAGATATTGGCGATAACCCGCGCATCCTCAACGGGCATACCCTGGTCGTCATGCAGCCACCTCTCTACAAAATCCGTGCTCAGGGGTGTGAATTCCATGCTTTGACAGCGGGACTTCAGGGTGGGCAGAATCTCGTCCGGGTTGTTTGAGACAAATATCAGCCGCACATCGTCGTATGGTTCCTCAACAATCTTCAGCAGCTTGTTGGCGCATGATATATTCATCAGCTCGGGAAGCCAGATAACAGCCACTTTGTAAGGGGCCGAATGGCTGGTGGTGGAGAGCTTGCGTATAAGGTTCTGAGCCTCATAGACATAAATCTGTGGAATGGCTTTTTTGTCAAGCATCGAGCTCCACTCCTCAAAGTCGTTTACCAGGCCGCCCTCATTCAGGAACTTGTGCCATTGCTCGCTGAAGTCGTCACTTATCACGGTCTGCCGGTTGCCTTTGACCACGGGAAAGACGTATGACGTGTCAATGTTGTTGAAGCTGAGGTGCTGCCGACAACTGCGACAAACGCCGCAAGGCTCCCCATCGGGGGTGGGAGACTCACATTGCAGCAGCTGAGCCAACCGGCGTGCTGTGGCGAGTTTGCCGGAGCCCTCAGGGCCCTGCAGCAGCAACACCTGGGGCATGCGGTCGGCGGCAATAAGGTTCTTGATCTGTTGCCAGAGGGGTATTTGGGTTACAAAATCCATAATGAGCCGGGGGAGATGAGGGGACGACATTGCTGTGTGCCACAAAATGTCGCCCCCTCACGGGTTTTTATGTTCTCAGGGCTGCCGGTAGCGGCCCTTGTAGGCAGTGCCTCAGCCTTCAACGGCAGCTACGCCGGGGAGCACTTTCCCCTCAATGGCCTCAAGCAGCGCGCCACCACCGGTGGACACGTAGCTAACCTCGTCAGCAAGGCCGAACTTGTTGATGCAGGCTACAGAGTCGCCGCCACCGATGAGCGAGAATGCGCCCTTGGCAGTTGCCTCAACAATAGCGTCAGCGATGGCGCGTGAGCCGTCGGTGAAGTTGTCAAACTCAAAGACACCGGCCGGGCCGTTCCACAGAATGGTCTTGGCATCAACAATAGCTTTGCGGAAAGCCTTGCGGGTTTCGGGGCCGGCATCCAGACCCTCCCATCCGTCGGGGATGTCGTTTGAGGGGACAATCTGTGTCTTGGCATCGTTGCTGAAGCTGTCGGCAGCCACGCAGTCGGTGCCGAGCACGAGGTTCACACCCTTTTCCTTGGCCTTCTTGATGATG
>CAYMNF010000062.1:0-11601 GCA_964391735.1 uncultured Bacteroides sp.
TAAATTGGTCGTATTCGATAGGATAATTTTTTCCGTGGGTTTCACCCACGGTCCATATTAGCTCTTATCCAATTTATTGGTCGAAGAATACCCGCGCGGTTGCTAATCAAAGCGTAACACCCGTCGCGTGCGTTACGGGATTATATATGAGCGTATAAGCTTAGGAGCCGCGTTTCACGACGCAGCTCCTAACAGATTTAGTAAAGTGTATACAGGGATGTGATTTCTTGTTTTACGTGGCAAAGATAAACTTTCTTTATTTTATATGCAAAACTTTTTTCAAGTTGCCTGTAGAGGCCAAAGTAGAGTCAACAGCACTGGAAATGTTTAAGCGTTTTCAAAGATTAGTGACCACCAGGCATTTATACTTCATAAGGATTTAGGTTTCTTTTGAAAGATTTAAATTATATCTGACCTCGATTATTACAGTATGGGGAAGTGGGCCTCGGGGGTGTTTTTTAGGCGCAGGGTGTATATGTCCCGCCGGCCCTCAAGGGTCAGGGTGTTACAGGGTGTCGTCTTGTCCTCAATGAGGACTGCCAGGGATTGCTTGCCATACCGCAGGGTAGCCTCGGCACCGTCATCACATCGGGGGGCAAGTTTTACTGTTGTGGCAATCCCGTCGGGAAGTTCCTGACCCTCAACCTTGATGCTTTTGACGGGCACAGCAACCAGAGCTCGGTATAGCCGGCGAGCAAGCCGACGCTCATGCCTATCCTTGCACCGGGCATCAATTTCGCCAAATGCATAGTAATGGGCACCCTCGTCACACAACACACGGGTTATCATCCTGAAGGCGAAGGGGGAGTGCACACCAAAGCCCCGCGAACGCCACCAGCGTTTAATCAACATCTCCCACCGACGTTGATTTCTTGGGTCGGCCGCCGAGCATCAGATATGTGAGGGCACCGACAAACAGCAGGTATATCAGCAGTACTGAAGCGGTAGCGATGCCGTTGGTAACGCGCAACGACCGGGGGTTGAACTCCATCTCAATGGTGTGATCACCGGCCGGAACGGGCATGGCGCGCAGAACATAATTGGCGCGCGACAGGGGCACCTCCTTGCCGTCAACCTTTGCTATCCAGCCCCACGGGAACCATACCTCAGAGAAGACCGCTACCCCGCCCTTTGCCGACCGGGCTCGGTATTGCAACCTGTCGGGGGAATATTGGGTCATGTAGATAGTGTCACCCGGGGTGATAGGCTTAGCCGCGCCCAACTTCCCGGCAAACTGCTTGTCAGCAACCGCTTTGTGGCGCAGATCTGTAGTTGACAAGGCATCCATCTCGGCATCAGGGGTGTCAACATATTTCACCGTGTCAACAAACCAGGCGTTGCCGTATGCGTCGGCATTGGGATACACCTCGCCATTAGCTATGCTGTACTTAGTGTTAAGCATATTCAGGACCTCGGGATTCCCTGAGCCCTGCAGGGCGGGGATAATCTGGCGGTTGAGCAAGTCATTGTATCTTACCAGCTTGGCTGCATGGTAGCCGCCAATGCTTTTGTGGTAATAGGATGCGTCCGGGCTCATGAACCGGTCTAAATCAGCCACACGGTAGCTGAGCGACGTATCTTGCAGAATGTACCGGTCAGCGTCAGTCATGGGCAGGTAGTCGCCGGTAACGGGCTCTGAAAAACTCTCGGTGTTTAGGTAACGGTGGTTAACCGTGAACAGGTCCACCAGGACCAACACGGCCACACCGGTGCCGGCGACAGCATCGCCGATACGTTTACGCTCCCACAGCCACAACAATCCACCGGCAAAAAGCACCAGCACCAGCGAACGGGCAGCATCGCTGCGCACAATGCCGGCACGCAAATCCTCGACGGCCTCAAACACGGCGACATTCCTCAGCGACAGCAGGTCCACTGTCTGTGGGTCAGCACCCTGTTGCGCCAATGACTCTGAGATCATTGCGTCCTGGTCACGGTCGCTCTGCGTAACCAGCGAACCGTACACCCCGGGGAACAGTATTGGCAGAACGCACAAAACCGCCGGGATTCCAAACGCCCAAAGGGTGGGACGCACCAAGGAGCCTCGCTCACCATTGGGGGTATCAGCAATCTTTTGCAGGGCCATCGCCCCCAACAAGGGCATGGTAAACTCTGCAATGACAAGGATTGACTCAACCGTTCGGAATTTATTGTACATAGGTACCCAATTGACCCACGCCTCGGTGAACCACATCATGTATCGACCCCAGGCAAGGAATATTGACAGCACCGTCAGGGCAAGAAGTATCCACTTCAAGGGCCCCTTGCATATGATGCACCCCAACAGGAAGAGAGCGGCTATCACAGCCCCCACATACACGGGCCCGTTTGTCCCCTCAGGTCCACCAAAGTAGGGCGATATCCATTGCAGATAAAGTGCCTCCGGCTCACCCAGGCCTGAGAGTTTATCAGGATCGTCGGCCAATGTCAGTGCCTGCAAGCCGCCACCCCCGGGCTTTACGTTTCCGCCGCCCTTGATGTTGGGGATAAGCAGGGTGAGGGTCTCGGAGGGCTCGTATGAGTATTGCGTGATATAGTCAAGCGCAAGGCCGCTTTCATTCCCCTCTGAGCGTTCTGTTGCCAGCTC
Organism: uncultured Bacteroides sp.; assembly: GCA_964391735.1. Lineage (GTDB taxonomy): Bacteria > Bacteroidota > Bacteroidia > Bacteroidales > Muribaculaceae > CAG-1031. Next base: position 2,588 of record CAYMNF010000062.1, read on the forward strand.
GCTGTGGCCACCGCGCATTGTCTGCTTTGAGTACTCATAGGTATTGTAGAGAGACGGCAGGTTTGCACCCACGGCCAATGCGGCCGCCAGGACAAGGCACCCCGTAGTAACGGCCCAGTTGCCGACCTTCTTCTCACGCACGGCCTGCAACAGATATGCCAACATGAATCCCAGCACCACAAACAGGAAGTAATACGTCATCTGCACATGGTTTGCAGATATCTGCATCATGGCAAACAGGGCGGCCAAGGCCGTGCCCCATAAGCGCCGGCCACGGTAGGCCAATACAATTCCCGCGATTGTCGGGGGGATATAGGTGAGGGTCAGGAACTTCCAGATGTGTCCGGCCCCGATAATTATTATGAAGTAGCTTGAGAAGCCGTAGCCGATAGCCCCTATCAGGGCCACCCACCAGCGCATGCGCATGGCAAGCAGCAATATGAACATGCCCACCATCATCATCACCAACAGGTTTGCCGGCGAGGGGAGCCCGAGGCCCATGACGGTATTTATCCACCCGAAAAGGGTGTCTGAGGGGTACTCAGGCGTGATCTGGAAGGTTGGCATCCCGGAGAAAAGGGCGTTGGTCCAGCGCGGAATCTCACCGGTTTTCTCCTGCCAGATGCGTGTCTCATGATTGTTTGCCATGCCCTGCACCATGTCTCCCTGTCGCAAGACGCGCCCTTGCAAGGCATCGGGGAAATAGGCCAAAGATATAATGGCTATCACTGCCAAACACGCAACGCACAGCAATGTCTTGCGGCTCAGCAGAAAGTTTTTCAGTCTCTCCATAGGGCTTATGTCGCTGTATAGACTTCTATTAATCAACCGGGGTTGTGGGCTCGGCCGGTTCAACCTTTACATCCTTCTTCGGCTCGGCGGTTGGCTCGGTTGCCGACTCGGCTTTGGCCTCAGGAGCGGCCTCGGTAACCTCATCCTTGTCAGGGGTGGCGATGGGTGCCGGCTCGCGGTTGTCGTCCAGTTCATCATAGGCCTCAGCCTCTGATAGGGCCAAGCGGAATTCCTCGGCTATCTTCTTGAAGTCAACCCTCGGGTTAACCTCCAAGGCGCGCCTGAAGGCGTCCTCCATGTCGTTGGGGTTGTCCCCGGTTGAGATTTCATAGATATCAAGATACTCCCGCATGATCTCACGGCTTTTCCCTTTTTCCTTGTTGTGGGCCTGCAGGTATGCCAACAGGACTGTCACAGTCTCGTCAGGGGTGAGCTCATCAAGGCGGTTGGCCATCTCCTTGGCCATGCTATATGCCCGGTCAACGTCACCCTCCTGTATCAGAATAGCCAATGAGTCCTGCTGCAGGGTAGACTTGGTGGAACTTGACCCGCATGACGCTGACATCAGGGCAACCACAACTACTGCCGCAAACAAGCGGCCTATCTTGAAAAGAGTCATTATTTTCCTGTTTTAATTCCTTGATTTTAACCTTCTTAATTATTTTCACGACTGTATATTTCGGGACGATACACATCCCCCGTCAGTGCGTGTTTCAGAGCCACAAAAATAGTGATTTTATGCCGTGTCTACAAGTTTACATTTTTTAACCCTTAAAAATAACATTTTTAACTTTTCGGCTCACAAACTTTTGCACACACCGCGGTGTTTTAATGTAGAAACTAAATACCCTGCAAAAATGACTTATATACAACCTGACCTTCCATACGCGGCCGATGCACTTGAACCGGCCATCTCAAAACGCACTGTTGAGTACCACTACGGCAAACACGAAAAAGCATATATTGATAACCTCAACCGCCTGATCAAGGGGACGGACTATGAGGATATGCAGCTTGAAGACATTATATGCAAAGCCGAGGGGCCTTTGTTCAACAATGCATCACAGGCCTGGAACCACATTTTCTACTTCTTCACCCTCTCCCCCGAGGGCGGTGGCGAGCCCGAGGGTGAACTGCGCAAGGCTATTGACCGGGACTTCGGCTCATTTGAGGACTTCAAGAAGGCTTTTGTCCAGGCAGGCGTGGGGCTGTTCGGCTCAGGCTGGGTGTGGCTGTCACGTGACAACAACGGGAAGCTGTTCATCACCCAAGGACCTAACGCCGAGAACCCGCTGCGCAACGGTCTGACTCCCCTGCTCACCTTCGACGTTTGGGAACATGCCTATTACCTGGATTACCAGAATCGCCGCCAGGATGCCCTTGAGGCATTGTGGAGCCTGGTTGACTGGGATTTGGTTGAAAGTCGCTATTAAAGAATAAAGCAAAATATAAAACCTACTGAGGGACAGGAATAACCTGTCCCTCAGTGATTTGTACCCTAAAATGCGTGAATGTTATACGGCGCCTTATACTTCCTTGAGCAGGGCCGTTGTCATAAAGTCAACGTAGCTTTTGGCCAACTCTGCATTGGCGCCCGCGATGTCCTTAAGCCCTCCGCGCTGATGCGGCAACTCAACACCTTGTAAAAACAGTGGTTGCAATTCGACAAAGCGTTTGCACTGTTGAGGGTCAAATTCCCCGGCAGCGACCCCCTCGTCAAGGACGCGTTGCAATAGTTCATCCTCCTTGGCCACGGCCATGTGGCGGATGCGGTCTGACCGTCGCATATCGCGCGTAAAGCGCGTAATCAGGGAACCCTCACGCGTCACCGACCCCTGGGCTGAGATCGCATAGCGTACCTCAAGGAAACGGCGTAAGCGCTCGACGGGGCTTAGTGACGGGTCCTCAATGACAGCACGCAGGCGGCTGACAATCTGCTCCGACTCGCGCTCAAGAACTGCGTTGTATATCTCACGCTTGTTCTTGAAATATGTGTATATGGTGCGCCGGCCCTTGTCGCTGGCGTTGGCTATGTCGTTCATGGTGGTGTTCTCCAACCCTTTCCTCACAAAGAGTTGGCGAGCAACCTCAAGAAGCTTTTCACGGGTCTTCAGGACCATCTGTTGCAGGGGATTCTCAGGTTGTTACACCCTCAGTTGAGGACTATCCCGCCCAAGGCCGTGATTCCGGCAATAGGGGTAGGACAATAATTGCGGGCAAACTGGCGCAGGACGGCCAACGTGGTGGCTCGAGGACCGGGTCGACCCTCGGGATGATTTTGGCTCTTCTGCATGGATTCTGATTTTGTGGGCAATTCAGCCCGGATAGGAGTAGAAGTTTGGGGCATAGGCAGGTTTCAAATGGGTGTGTCTTTCTTTTTTTGTTCTTATAACGCGCCTATCACCTCTCTTATTGCCAAGTCCCTCAGCTTTTTCATCCTTTTTTGATATTTTTGCATCAAATTGTTTCAAAGACGCTCTTGCCACGATGACAGACTTTGCTGCCCTGAGGTTACAGGCAAAAGGTGACCCGCAAATTCTTGACGAGATTCTGCAACAAGAATGTCGCCAACGTTTTGGCACAAAGCTGTCTAACACGCTCAGGGAGATTCCGGACTTCAGATTTCCCTCACTCCTGGCCGGCGAGCAGGCAACCTCAGATGTCCTTGCTGATGAGCATGCCGCATGGGTCAAGCCGAGCAGCCGCGTGCTGGACATGACGTGCGGCCTGGGCATTGATGCTTTGCACTTTGCGAAAAGTGGTTGCCAAGTGACAGCCATTGAGGCCGACCCGACTAAAGCGGAGTGTGCCGCAGGCAATTTTGCCGGTACCGGCTTGCAGATTTCTGTCATCTGTGACGACTCCGTCAAATGGCTGCAACAGTATGACGGCCCGAGGTTTGACGTCATTTTTATTGACCCGGCAAGGCGCACCACATCGGGCCGAGCGTACTCCCTGTCTGACTGCACGCCAAACGTACTTGAGTTTCTCCCCCTGATGCTGAAACACGGCAAAAGGGTGATAATCAAAGCCTCCCCAATGCTTGACATTGAGAAGACCAGGCTTGACCTTGGCCACGACGCCGACATTATAACCGTGGGCACCCCCACCGAGTGCCGTGAGCTGTGCGCGTCACTACCCGGCACCCGGCGATTGACAGCCGTAACGCTGACACGCGACCGGCGCGTAAGCGTGGACCTTGGCACAGGCCCCCAAACCCCGGCAGGTGCCGATCCTCAGCCCGGCCAATACCTTTGTGAGCCTTGGCCCCCGGTCATGAAAGCGGGCCAACCTGCGCGGGTGGCATACATCACCGGCACGATTGGTGTCGCGCCCAACACCCACCTGTTTATCTCAGATACCCCTCCCCAATCTTTCCCGGGGAAGGTTTATCGCATTGATGAGGTTTACCCCTCAGGGAAAGCAGCATTCCGCTCGCTCAAAGGGATTGCCGCCCAGATAGCGGTACGCAACTACCCCATGCGTGCCGACGAGTTGGCTAAACGCCTCAAGGCCACCCAGAGCGACACCCGCCGCCTCTACGCCCTCACGGCACCGGCCGGACACCTGCTGGTTGTGACAACGCCCACCCTATAAACCGGCGCGCCCGGCCACCGCATGTTGCGGGGTCGGGCGCACTGCCGGGAACAAGAAATTTACTTGCTGGCCAGGTGGTCGCTTACTGACAGGCTCTTGCGGCCTTTGGCACGACGACGTGCCAAGACTTTACGCCCGTCGGCGGTTTTCATACGCACACGGAAGCCGTGCTTGTTGACACGCTTACGGTTCGAGGGCTGGAATGTACGTTTCATTTCCGGTGATTTATTATCTGTTTTATATTACTATTTCCTTTGCCGGCGGCGATGGGGCGCTGTCGCTACCTATCACTGCAACGCCTTTATGCGGCCTGCAAATTTATGAATATTTTTTCATCCCGCGAAATATCTTTTCAAAAATCTGCATTTTCATCTTCCCGCACCCGGCAAAACCGGTTTCCCGGCCACGGTGGAGTGCCTTATGACGGTTTTTTTGCGTAACTTTGTCAAAATTTATGGCCCAACATTTTATCTGATGCAACAAAAGATAGCTATTCTGGACTTCGGTTCACAAACCACCCAGCTCATAGCCCGACGTGTGCGTGAGCTTGACACCTATTGCGAGATTTATCCATACAACCGTTTCCCAAAAGAGGACCCCTCGATTATCGGCGTGATTCTATCAGGCTCCCCTTTCTCAGTGTATGACGCCAACGCCTTCAAGATTGACCTCAATGAGATTTTAGGCCGTCTCCCCGTTTTGGGCATCTGCTATGGAGCTCAATTTATAAGCTATTCTTTAGGCGGAAAAGTTGAGCCGGCTGACTCTCGCGAATACGGCCGCGCCACGCTTACCTATATCGATGAGGCAGACCCGCTTATGCAGGGCATCACCCCCGGCACCCAGATATGGATGAGCCACGGCGACACCATTACCGCCCTGCCCGACTCTTTCAACGTCATTGCCTCAACTCCCAACGTCAAGATAGCTGCATACAGCAACCCCGCTGACAAGGTGTGGGGCGTGCAATTCCACCCCGAGGTTTTCCACACAACATGCGGCACCCAACTGCTGCAAAATTTTGTGTGCGGAATCTGTCACAGCGAGCGTCAATGGTCAGCCGACTCGTTCATTGACACCACCGTGGCCAACCTGAGCGAGACCCTCGGCAACGACAAAGTGGTGCTTGGCCTCAGTGGCGGCGTTGACTCATCGGTGGCTGCCGTGCTGCTTAATCGCGCAATCGGCGACAGGCTAACCTGCATATTCGTCAACCACGGCATGCTTCGCAAAAATGAGTTTCAAGAGGTTATGCAAGACTATCAGGGATTGGGCCTCAACGTCATTGGCGTGGATGCCTCTGCCGAGTTCTTTGAGGCCCTCAAAGGCGTAACCGACCCTGAGCGCAAACGCAAAATCATCGGCAAAGGGTTCATTGATGTGTTTGACCGCGAAGCCCGAAAACTCAAAGATGTGAAATGGCTGGGTCAAGGCACTATTTACCCCGACTGCATTGAAAGCCTCTCAATAACCGGCACCGTCATTAAGAGCCACCACAACGTGGGTGGACTCCCCGAGAAGATGAACCTCAAACTCGTTGAGCCCCTGCGCCTGCTCTTCAAAGATGAGGTTCGCGCCGTTGGCCGACACCTTGGCATGCCCGAACATCTGATAACCCGCCACCCCTTCCCCGGCCCCGGGCTGGCCGTGCGCATCCTTGGCGACATCACCCCCGAGAAAGTTGCTACCCTGCAAGAGGCTGACCATATCTTCATACGCGGGCTGAAAGACCGCGGCCTCTATGACAAAGTGTGGCAAGCGGGCGCTATCCTCCTCCCCGTGCAGAGCGTAGGCGTCATGGGCGACGAGCGCACCTACGAACGCGCCGTGGCTCTGCGCGCAGTCACATCCACCGATGCCATGACCGCCGACTGGGCCCGCCTGCCATACGACTTCCTGGCCGACGTCTCAAACGAGATTATCAACAAAGTGCGCGGCGTAAACCGCGTCTGCTACGACATCTCCTCAAAACCCCCGGCAACCATCGAGTGGGAGTAATCCGCCCCCTCTCACACCCTGAAAATTCACTTTTTAATCCTTACATATCAACCACTTAGCACAAATAACACTGATTGCTAAGTGGTTGCTTTTATCTGTCAATTATTTTTTTAGATATTTTTTAGCCTCAAGAATCCCATAATAGGAGGGCATCTATTGCGGTTGGCGTTGTAGCCAATAGTTGAATTGGCGTTTTTGGTCGTAATAGAAAAATTTACTTGACAGTAATTGTCCGTTTTTACTATAGATGTAATAGGTTTCTCCCGTCTGATACACATTAGGGTCTGAGAACTGGATAGTGGTCGGTCCGCAACCCTGATATCTCTCATGTTTCGCCGGGATGATTTGCTTACCGTCTCGATACGCTCCAATTTTATCGTTTTTCTCAATAATAAAAATTTCAGCGTTGCGTCCTTCGCGTGTGACCACACTCTGGTAACTGCCAATTGGCAACAACCACTGCTTTTTTACAAAATTGTAGTATCCACGGCTACCGTCTTCATCCTCTACATCAACCTCGTCTTCCTTACATGGTGACCAATTACTTACATCTTTATACTTAATTGGAAGAACAATCGCACCTGAATTATTATCGATCAACCCTGCCCAGCCCTCTTTGTTGGCCACAATATAATACCCATTCCCGATATCCTGAATTAATAAATAATCAATTGCGTTAAGCGAAGGCTTCAGCCTCGCTCCATTATTGGCAACTACTGTGGGGGTCCCATCTTTCCATAACTTATACCCGCCTCCAATCTTTTCAAAAGAATCATATGCACCCTTGACTATTGCAGTTTCATCATCCTCCCGGTAAATAGCAATGTTGTTTTTATCTTTAAAAACCACACCGTCATAGGAATAAAGGCTTCCCCTCAGGTTCCTCATTAGTGTATCCGTTTCGCAGGGGAAAACATCATATTCAAAGAGATAGTAACAGTCCTTTGTGTCAGAACGCAGAAAACGCTGTGTTTCATTGCGTGAGATTTTCACCTTTTCGCGAGTAAAAGGTGTAAGGCGCTTTCCATCCCTATCCACAACCCCATAGGTATCGTGCCCCCCTGCGTCAACATCCTTGCAAATAGAACAACGTATCCAAGGTTCTTTCTCATTGGAACAATTCTCAACTACTTCAAGCACCTTGTTATCAACCAGACGCATCCGGTTATAATCTATCTCCTTGAGGTTCAACGAATCAAGCACAATGTATGATTCCGCATTTTGATGGGGATAATCCCTTAACTTCACCGCAACATACCCCGGCGTCTTCAACTCTTTCAAGGAAACAAAACCATAATACTCTTTACTATTATCACGCGGAACCACAGCCTTACCAACCCTCCACAGACCCGGATAAATCTCTTGTACCGGAGATTTAACCGACGTTGAGATAGGTCTATAACTGTATATAACCTTATCATCTTTGATTTCATACCATCCCTCACCCTCTACATATCCATACATTGCAAAGGGAGTAACAACAAGTTGTGATATATTCTCTTGTCTCCTTGGCGTCTCCCGTACCGCATCAAGACTGCTCCATACATGCCATTTATTATTTTCCTTAACCCAAAGAAAATTTTCTTGTTTATGAACATGTTCTGTCATTGTTCCGACCTTTCTTTCCAGGACCCTTGTTGTCCGAGACTTCATGGGCAGCATGATCTCCTGATATTGGCATGCAAGAACAGTTTTCCCCTTGCGATTTATAAGGCCGCGCAACCCATCGTTATTTTCAACAACAGCATAGTCGCCGTCAAAATTGCCGATTGACTTATATTTTGCCTTCAAGATGACTTTTTGAGAGACACTGTCCATCAACCCAAACTTACCATCCTTCTCAAAAACGACCTGCGAGAAAGCGTTTGGATTCACGATAGCCAACCCAACCAAAATCAAAACACATATAACACCTTGTCGCATATTATGTCCCATGGCCACAAAATTCTTAAATGACTTAATCTATAATATATTTAACCGCACTCCAGACTTATAAGAACAAGCCCAATTCCAAGAGAGTGCCCTATCAATACTCCTCATTACGCAGAATTGTCCATAATCATTAGCAAGAAATAAGTTAACTCTTCCTATGAATACCGACATCCTTCTCTAACGACGTTACAAAAATAGCAATTATTCTGAATAATCATTATTCTTTGAAGAATCTTCATCAAATCACACCTTAATCCCCTGTCATTCTAACCCATTAATCCACGGCTCAAGCTCACGATGGAGGCTTTCCACGAACGTAGCGGACGCTCGGGCCGAGCGTCCGCTGCGCGAACATGCCGAATTTGCCGCGCGGATGGAGCGTAGTTGGTCGCGGGATGCCCGGGCGAACGGCGGACGCACGAGCAGTGCCTCCCTACGTGCGCGGTAAACCTCTTTCTAACACATTCAGCACAACGGGGTATCTCGCAAGAGGTTTGCAGCGTCGCGGATGGGATGAAGTTGGTCGCGGGATGCCGGGGCGGACGGCGGACGCACGAGCAGTGCGTCCATACGTGCGCGGTTGTCATTGTCTGCTAGGCATTGGAGGGGCGCAAAAAAGAAAGCCACCCTGGCGCGCGGAGCGTCAGGGTGGCGGAAGGGGGCGGTTACCTACTTTCCCGGTTTAACAGTATCAT
>CAYMNF010000063.1:0-11035 GCA_964391735.1 uncultured Bacteroides sp.
AGGTGTAGGTCATGCCGCCGCAGAGGATCAGGTTGTCAACCTTGTCCATGAGGTTCTCGATGATGCCGATTTTGGTTGACACCTTTGAGCCGCCCATGATGGCTGTGAAGGGGCGCTGTATGTTGTCAAGAATCTTCTTGACGGCATTAACCTCTTTCTCCATCAGCTTGCCCAGCATCTTGTGGTCAGCGTCAAAATAGTCAGCCACAACGGCGGTTGAGGCATGGCGGCGATGTGCGGTGCCGAAGGCATCGTTGACATACACGTCACCGTATGAGGCCAGGGTCTTGGCGAACTCTTTCTGGCGCTCTTTCATATCCTTCTTGGCTGCTTCATATCCGGGGTCGTTTTTGTCGATGCCCACGGGTTTGCCCTCCTCCTCGGGGTGGAAGCGCAGGTTCTCAAGCAGGAGCACCTCACCGGGCTTGAGCTCGGCAGCCTCAACACCGGCCTTGGCGCAGTCGGCGGCAAACTTAACCTCGGCGTTCAGGGCTTTGGCAACATTGTCCTTTATCTGGCGCAGTGACAACTCAGGCTTCTCTTTCCCTTTAGGTTTGCCCATGTGGCTCATGAGGATCAGCGAGCCGCCGTCATCAAGGATTTTGCGCAGCGTGGGTACTGCACCGCGAATGCGAGTGTCATCAGCTACCTGCCCATCTTTCAAAGGCACATTGAAGTCAACACGCACCAGGGCTTTCTTGCCCTTGAAGTCAAAATTGTCAATTGTCATAATTATCGGTATAAATATTTTTTAGTCAGTTAATTAATTTCTGCTTTTGGCGGGCCTTAGTAAACCAGTTCAAGGTCATCAATCCACATTGTGGTGCCGTTACCGCCGCTGAAGTAGTCGCCATATCGTGATGCCGAGGCAACCAGGATAATGTGTGTCCACTGTTTTGACGGGTTTACATCCTTGAGGGTAAGGGTGAAGGGAACCATGCCGCTGCCGGCGGTCTTCTCTGAGAATACAACCTCACCGTACTTCACCACATTGTCACCATCGGGGTTAAAGAACACCTGGTCTTTGGTGTTGACCACGCAAGGCCATTGCTCGCCATTATAATCGGTGGTTTGGTCGGTTACCAGGGCAAAGTATATAATACCGGTGTCAGTAGACCCTTTGGGGCACTTGTCGATTGAGGAGTAGTCCACGGTCTTGGGCTCATAGCGCACCCACCCTTTCAGGCCGACAGGCGTGTAGGTGTTGTCAAACCGACGTCCCCAGCCCAACACACCGTTGGTACCCACGGTGGCCAGATATTTGCCGACGAAGATGTTGCCGGCGGCAAATTTACCCATCGAGAGGACACCCACAAATTGAGAGGCCAGTTTGGCTGAATATTTACCGGAGTGCTTGATTGTGGCATCGGGAAGGGTTACGTTCTTGTTCATGGTTGCTGACCCGTGGTTACCGCTGTCCCAGAACATCGACCCGTCGGCGGCATAAACCAGGAAGGGGTTCGATGATGTGTTCCAGTCCTCAAAGCCGCTGTTGGGGAGCACGGGAGCCGGGGTGGTGAAGGTGGTGCTGACACCGGTGAAGGTCTTGCCGTCCCAGGCGGCATACTCATAGGTATGGCCGGGGGTCAGGTCGTTGACGGTGGCGGTCATAAGGTCGCCGGTGACAGTACCGGGGATCTCAGTCCATGATGATGTGGCAAGGTCACGGAACTTGAAGCCCGCGTTGGCTGCCAGGTTAGCAGGATTGGCCACAGAGGCCTGCAGGGTGGCTGAGGAGTAGGTGATGTTGACAGGCTCACCGGTGATGAGGGGCGCATCGCTGATTTCAAAGGTGAGGGTAGACTGTGTGCTGAGGATGCCGTCATAGGCCGTGAAGGTAAAGGTGTGTGTGCCTTTGTCAAGACGGTTGGTGAAAGCCTCCTCAAAGTTTACGCGCAGGTTGGTGATATCCCCGGCTTCGTTTTTGAAGGTCTGCAGGGTTATGCCCGCGTTGCGCAGGGCGGTTATGTAGCTCTGTGCGCCTTTTATCAGGTCCAGGTCCTCGGCGTTGATGATGCTTTGCAGGTCGGCAGACTCAAGCACCACGCCGGTAAGGGACTCGGTGGCTGAGATGTAGACTGAGCGGCGTCCAACCTGCCCGGGGGCGGCTGCCACGGGATTAGAAGCGTCAAAATTGACACCCTTGATGTCGGGAGCCAACGATATGACAATCTGCTCCTCGACAACAATCTCGGTGGGATCAACCGTTATGTCAAACCAAGTGCCACCAACAGCCTCAATAGTACCCTTATAGGTAACCTTGACCTTGTAGAGGTATCCGGGTTTGGCATCGGCGATGACGGCATGTTGCGTGTAGGTCTTGCCGTCAAGGGTGGTAGCCGCAAGGTCAAGGGTGAGATCTGTGTCGGTTGACGGCATCATGAAGGAGGCTGTGCGGTTGTCACGGCCTTCAAACACCAGGTTTCCGCGAGAGTGGCCCACCGTCATGGTGTAGTCCTTGATTACGTCATCGGCGTTGTCGTCATACTCAATTTCGACAAGAGAGTTGGCAATGGTCAACACAACGTCAACAGGGGTAGTCTGTCCCGACAGAACGTCAAAGGGAGTCTGAGCCTTGAAGTAGCGGGCGTCCCATGAGGCTGAGACGCTATCGCCGGCCCACGCCTCGGCAACGTAATTGCCTGAGGGAAGGGTAATTGCCTCTGACGGCAGATTGTCAATGCCCTGATATTGGCGCACGGGGCCCTCGCCGGGCTTGGTGAGCCAGAGGATGAGGCTTTCGCCGTAGGATTCACGCAACTCATCGGCATCGCTGCGCGACACCACTTTTACATCGCTGTTGAGGGTGGCTTGCACGGCCACACGACCCTCGCCAAGGTTATAAGCATAGTCATCGGCGCATGACGCGGCGGCAAGAGCCAGCGCAGCCACAGCGGCTGCTGATATCAATTTAGCTTTCATAACTATGATTATACTTTAAAGGTTAGGGTTTTTGCAAGTTTGTTGCCGGCGGTGTCCTCAACCTCAATTGTAAAGGTGTGAGTGCCCGGGAAGGCTGTCAACAACGGCACAAAGATTGAGATGTCAAAGACCGGGTCGGTGTTGCCGCGAATCTCGTCATTCATCTTGAAGTCAAGCTTTTGCAGCTGCTCATAGTCGTTGCTTGAGGGGTCAACATAGGCAAGGTCAAAGTCCAAGGGTATACCCATGTCCTCAACGGCCATCTTGAAGTTGTTGTTGTCGGTTGAAATGTTCACGCGCAGGTGTGCCGTACCCTTGGGGGCGTGGATGTTTACCACAGCCGTGGAGTAATCGGCGGGGTTCATGGGCTGGGTGAAGCTGAGGGTCGGGGAGGTGATGGTAATCTCATCATCGCCGGGTGTCGGGGGGATGGGGTCATCGCCTGAGGGGTCCTCTTGTCCGGGACGTTGGGCGCTGCTGTCACCCTTCTCGTCAACAGAGACATTGCCGTTGATGTCAACGGTGGTGATGGAGGCGCTCAGGAAAAGGCCGTCGCCGATCTTCACGCCCTCGCCCTCGCCGGTGAGGCTGAGGCTGCCGCTCTCATCGGGGACATCTGAGTTGGGCCCTTTAACGTCAAAGGTTATGATGCGGTGTTGGCCGGCCTCAACGTTGTCAAGGGCCTTGGTGAGGGTTACCTTCTGCCCGTTGACGGTACCTGTGAAGGTAGCCCCAAGGGTTTTACTGTTTTGCAGCTCCTTGAAGTATGCCGAGCGGGTCTCGTCGTGGTTGAAGGACATCACGGCATCCCATTCAGAGCAAGCCACGTCAACCTTGCAGTCAGAGGCCATAAGGCGCTTCAGGCGGTCAGAGTATTTGACCGAAACGCGGATGTTCTTGAAGGTGCAGTTGACGGTACCAACCGATGAAATTTCGTTCTCCTTGATGTCAAATTTTTTCTCACCGGCATAGTAGGGAGCCTCCCAGTCGGCATTTTGTACCTCATGGCTTTCAATGCGCAGGGTATAGCCGGTGGCAACCGGCAGGGTGATGATCTCGTTGCGGTCGGCAAAAGTTGAGGAATAGACCTCCTTGCCGGTGGCATCATAGATTTTCACCAGGAAAGGGTCGGTGTTGATGTCGTCAGCACCGGCACGTGCCATGGTCACCTCGTCGGTAGAGACCTCGCATCCCAGATCTGAGAGGCGAAGACTGCCCGTCTTCTGGGTGATATAGTTGGGGTCATCGCTGCACCCCGTCAGCCCGAATGCCAACATCATGGCTCCGAGCAAAGTTAAAATCTTTGTCTTCATTTGGATGGATTGCATTAGGGCTTTAATAGGTTAGGGTTATGTCATCAACGTACAGCTGTGAGCCCAGATAGCGGCCGTTGCTGAGGTTGGCAAAGCCGGGACCTGAGAAGTTGGCGTTGCTTTGTGTCAGGAAGTCAGAGTTGTTGGTTGACAGGAACTTGACATAAATCTTAGCGCCTTTGGCAGTGTTCCAGGGGTAAGTGATGGGGATTGTAACCTGTGTCCAAGCCGATGCGGCGGCCAATGAGCGGGTGCCTGAGGCAATGTTGTTGCCGGCAGCATCCTTTACCCAAAATTCAAAGAGGCCCTGGTCGCTGCTGTTTTTGGGAGTGTACTTATACCAGAAACCTATTGATGAGGGGCGGCTGTCAAAGCTGAGGCCACAGTCAAGGTCTGAGGTGTCAAGCGTGCCATTGTGCCCGGTTGCCGAGGCAGGGCGTGTAGTGCGCGAGGCGCCAAGGTGCAGCAGGCCGGCATCGGCAAAGTTCATCTTGCCTGAACCGCCGCTTGAACTCGTGGCGGTGTTGCCGTTGCCCCAGCCAACGGTGCAGAGCAGAGCGCACTTGCCGTTATGGCCACCGTCATCAGGCATGGTGCCGGAGGTGCGCACATACTGGTAGCCCGCGCCCGAGGCGGTAGTCATGGGGTTGTTACTGCCCCAGATGGCGGCGTCAACACTCTCGCCGGCAAACCAAAGGCTGTAGTAGTTTATGCCCGAGGGGGTATGATCGTTGTGCCACGTCTCCATGTCGCCGTTGGGGATTTGTTTTGCATCCTCAGTTGTGAAGGTGGCACGAGCCGCTATGCCGTTGCGCAAGGCCCGCACGGTATAGGCGGTGCCGGGGGTGAGGTCCGAGAAGGTGACGCGGTCGCCGCTATAGGTGGCTGTGGCTGCCTGCCAGGTACGCCCATTGTCGGTTGAAACGGAATAGAGCGAGTTGGCAGCGTCATCTGTAGAGTTGTCTGAGACCAAAGTTGCAGAGGCTGTGGTGGCAAACACGTTGTTGGTGTTGACCGTGAGGCGATAGTTTACACGCTCAATAGTATATGTAACGGGGGCCAGAGAGCCGGCTTTGACGGTGATCTGCACCGGTTGGTCGTTGGCGGGGATGCTGAACGTTACGTTGTACTTGTTCTCAGCGGTCTTTTCAACGTTGGTGATGGTTGATGTTGTGGTTGTGCCACGGTCGTTGCGGTAGGTGATGGTAAGGTCATTGGTCGGGTCACCACCGTTGTATGAAATGTTGATGGTGGCATGGTCATCATCAATAGCGAGGGCCATGGCTGACTCAATGTTGAAGGTCAGCGCCTCGACATTGATGGTGAGGTTGGCGGTGGTTTGTGAAACCTTGCCGTATTTGTCAACCACCTCAATGCCCACCTGCATTGTGCCGGGAGCAAGGTTGGGAATAAGATTGGTGAAGTCCAGCACAGCCATTTGGTCGGGGTTGCGCCATAGACCCATCACGCTGAGGCCCTTTTGTGTCAGGGTCTGCTGTTGGGCCGCGGTTGCTTTCATCAGGTCAATCTCGGCGGGCCAGTTGCTGCCGGCCAGTTCGGCACCCTTGGTGATCATGTTCACCTCGGCAATACCGCCGCGGGCCATGATGCTCATGGTGGTAGTGGGGGCTTTGGCAGTCTCAATTACGTTCACAACGGCATCCTCGGGTGTAACGGTGGGAGCCGGGGCATTGAGCAGTTCGTCGCTGAGGACGAACTCAACCTCCTCAGCCACGGTGGTGTCGTCAAAGGTTACCGACATCACGGGGTCACCCATCTGTCCGCCATTGACATCAACGGTAATGGTGTATACATGTTGGGCTTGGGTGTTGAACTCGGCGGCCTTCAGTGTGGCTGACTGCCCTTGGGGTGTTGTGAAGGAGACATACAGAGAGGTCTCGCCGGGGGTAACAAACAGCTCATCGGTGGCATCTGCCGGGTACTCATATCCCTCGGGATTCCCCGCTGTGCGCACGCTTGCCACATAGTCGGTGAGGTAATTCTTGAAGTTGTCAGAGTATTTTACAATGACGCCGGCGTTTGCCAGAGAGGCAGTCACTGAAGCCTCAGAGGTCTGGTCGGTAAACACCTGCACCTGGGTTGAACCCTCAAAGTAAGGAGCGTCAAACCCTTCGGCGTCCTTTTTGCCGCTTGAGGCTACCAAGGTGTATTTGCCGATTGAGATGTTTGCGCCGTTAAAGTCGTTATAGGCCCAAGATTTTTCTTCGCCGGATTCATTTATCAGCGTGATATTGAAGTCTGAAGCCGAAACGGCCGCTGCCAGGTCGCCCAGCGAGCTACGTGCCGGGGTGGCTGATTTGGCCGAGCGATCAATGTCAAGCCGCAAGTTGACAGTACCGGTGTCGCCCAGGGCGCGCCCGTAGTCATCACTGCATGACGTTGTGCAAACCAGCAATGCTGCTGCCATGGCTGACAGAAGTTTGCGGGTGTGTCTTAAGTTGATTGACATATTTGTTTGTGTTGGTTGTATGCTACTGTGACTTGTGTAAAATATGGGGCAAAAATAGCAAAAAATGTTGAGATTGTCTCACTAAAATGTATCCCTGCTTTCTAAAAAGTAACATCGGCAGTTTTTTGGCAAAATATCGGATGATTTTGGGTGAAAAGTATTATTTTTTGACAAAATAGCATTGCGGTTGGGAAAATAATCTTATTTTTGCCGTGAAGCGCAAACCCGCCTCCCCGGGTGTGCATTCCTTTGCTACCCCCCGCCAAGGGGTGTTGTTATCATACCGAATTCAAGATTCACCGGCCATGGAAAAAGCAATTAAGTTGTCCCAGCTTGTAGGGTTGAAGAAATTTGCCACAGAGTATTCATCTCTCGGCGATGACTACATCTTCACCCGCCTGACCCACGAGATGGCGCAGAACCCATATGACGGCCCCTTCAGGGTTGACGGTTGCGTGTGGATTTTGTGCCTGAAGGGGAGCATGGGGGTGGATGTCAATCTCAACCACTGTGAGTTGTCAGAAAACTCTTTGCTGATGACCTCCCCCAATAATATTCTGGCAATAAAGGAGCTGGACATGGAGCGGTTAGACAGCTACGTGCTGTTTATCTCCTCAAACTTTTTGCGGGACATCAATATTGACCAGAACGTTATTGGTCAGCCCAGCAGTTACTCGATAGTTGCCCCGCCGATTCTGAAGATTGAGATGGAGGAGGGGGAACTCATCAAGCGGTATTTCGACCTTATACACCGCAACACCACCGGTAACAGTGATGACCTGTATGTGAGGTCAATATCACGATGCCTGATTTCGGCCCTGATATACCAGGTGTTGCAGTTTGCCCGTAAAAGGCAACCAGCCGAGGAGGGCACGCGTCCCCACTCACGCCGGCTGTCATACGTACACCGCTTTATGGGGCTGTTGCACAAGTATCGCCTGAGTGAGCGTTCGGTATCTTTCTACGCCTCACATCTTTTTATCTCAGCCAAATACCTGACCCTGATATTGAAACAGACCACCGGACGCAGTGCTGCCGAGTGGATTGATGAGTTTGTGATACTTGAGGCCAAGAACATGTTGCGCTTCTCGGGGAAGAATATCCAGCAGATCGCCTACGACCTCAATTTCCCCAATCAGTCCTCGTTTGGCAAATACTTCAAGCACCTGACGGGGATGTCGCCCAGCGAGTATCAGCGCAGCTGAGAATGTCACGGCAGGATGTAAAAAAGGGGTGTAACACGCAGGTTACAACCCCTTTTGGTGGTATTGTTATGATTACTTACGAAGATTGATTACTTCTCGATACGTACTTTTGCGCTGGCCAGTGCATTGATGTCAAGGGCATCAAGGATTGAGCCCACAGCCTTGGCGGCTTTGCTTGAGAAACCGTTCTCGTTGATCTCCGGTGAATAAGCGGCCACGGCCATCACGCCCGGAACGATTGCCAGGAAACCGCCGCCATATCCGGCAGCTGCGGGTGTCCCGTGCTTAAACATCCAGAACTTACAGGGGGCTTTTGAAGCCATCATGCCCACAATATTCTGTGCCCTTGCACCGTCAAAGGCCGGTACGCCTGTAACGGCGTTCAGTCCGTCGGCAGCGATGGTGGCACCAAGGGTAGCAAGCTGTGCCGTGTTGAGTTGTACGGTGGTAAGTTTGGTGGCTACCTCAATGGCATTTGCAGCATCGTCATACAGATAGAAACCGCTCTCGGCCAATTTTTTCTCAAGCTCAGCTTTTGCATTGAGCTCTTTCTGAGCCTTATATGCAGTGTCGTTGAGTACCGGGTCACCGGTGGTGAGGGCATTGAACATGTCCAGAATTATCTGCCATTTACCATCAGCATCGCCGGTGGGCTCAATCAGGCTAACACCGCGAAGCAACATTGCGGGCAGCGGCAGCTCGGGGGCATTCTTCACCGCCTTGCAGCAAGCGCCATTTCCTGCTTTCTTGGCAATCTCGTCAGGGGTATTTTGGCTCAGCAGAACGGTGGCAGCCACCACTTTGCCCAGTTCACCAAGGCAGAAAGGCTCGGCAACATCACCTTTTTGAATCATTGAGCCATCGGTCAAAGCCACGGCAACACCCAGATTTTTAGGGTTTACCGCACCGACACGTGCATCAACTTCACCTTCTTTTACTGATTTGACGTCTTCATAGGCCGCAGCGACAGCGCGCTCAAGGTCCTGGAGTTTAATTACGCGTTCCATATAACAATGTGTATTATTTTTTAATTGATTATTCCTGTTTATAAGTTACTGTTCATTGTTATAACAACGCGGGGCCGCTGATGTTCACCCGGCAGAGCTACATATCATCCTCGTCAGGCTCGGCGTCATCCTCAAAATCCTCAAAGTCCTCAATATCCCACCCGTCAAATTGTGCTGTGAAGGCTGCCAGGTCGCGCCCCTCACGCTTGGTGGGGCGTCCCAACCCTTTGCGACGGTCAACAAAGCCTGAGATGCGCACCATGTCAAGCAGGTCAAGCTCATGTTGGGGGGTGATGTTTTCCATGTAATCCGGCACCAGTTTTGCTCCCAAACGATTTTGGGTTACGGCTTTAACCTTGAAGGAATAAGTTACGGGGGGCTTGCGCACCATCACCACATCGCCGGGTTTGACGGTGCGTGAGGGCTTCACGGCAACGTTGTCCATGACAACTCGCCCCTTTTTGCAGGCATCGGTAGCCATGGTACGCGTCTTGAAGACCCGCACGGCCCACAGCCATTTGTCAACTCTAACTTCAGCCATAATATTGGGGATGAGAGATTAACGGTTAAAACGGTTCATGGCCTTTGCCAGCCCCTCAAGGCAGAAGCATCGTACCGCCTCGGCAGCGGTGGCAATGCGGTCAGGCATCTCATGCTCCTGTTCGGGGGTGAATTGGCCCAGCACATACTCAATCTGCATACCTCGGGGATAGTCGTTCCCTATGCCGAAGCGCAAGCGGGGATACGCCTCGGTGCCCAACATTGCCGCAATATTCTTCAGCCCGTTGTGTCCCGCATCACTGCCACCGGGGCGTATGCGCAGCCGACCGAAGGGGAGTGCCACATCGTCGACGCACACCAACGTGTTGGCAATGTCAATGCCTTCTTTCATAAGCCAATAGCGCACGGCATTGCCTGAGAGGTTCATGTAGGTTGAGGGCTTGAGGATAACCAATTGCGCGCTTTTGATGCGTCCGCGGGCAATGTCGCCATAGCGTTCGGTGGCAAACTGAGCCTTGGCCTCGGCCGCCACGGCATCAGCAATCCTGAAGCCTATGTTGTGGCGTGTGTCGGCATACTCGGCGCCGATGTTGCCTAATCCGACTATCAAATACTTCATGTATGCGGTAAAATTGCGGTGAGGGGTTATAGAGACAGGGCGCGGAGGCCTGTAGGCTGTGTCCGCGCCCTGTTGTGGTTGGTGTTGTCAGGGGGTGTCGTTATGCTGAAGCGTTGTCAGCCTCGGCAGCTTGTTGACCACGAGCGGCACGGGTGAGCTGTACGGCGCAAACAACGGCATTCTTGGCGTTCATCAGTTCCAGACCGTCAAAGTGCAGGTCGGCAATCTGCATGGTCTTGCCAAGGCCCAGGTTGTCAACGTTGATGATAACGCGCTCGGGAATCTCGGTGTAGGGAGCGCGAACTTTGATTTTCTTCATTGACAGTGACAGTTTACCACCGGCTTTAACACCGGCTGCGTGGCCTTCAAGGCGAACGGGAACGCTGATGGTGACGGGTTTCTTCTCGTCAACCTCAAGGAGGTCCATGTGCAGGACATTGTCCTTAACGGGGTGGAACTGGATATCTTTGAGGACGGCCATGCGTTTCTCACCGTTGAGGTCAAGCTCAATAGCAAAAATCTCGGGGGTGAAGACCAGTTTACGAACTGCCTCCTCGGTAACTGCTATATCGGTGGTGATGATACCCTTGCCGTTGCCGATCTCAACAATCTTTTCACCGGGTTTCAGGGTACCGGTAAAGGGGAGGTCAACCTGGCGGTTGCCGTTGAGGACTACGGGGATTTTCTTCTGGGCACGCAGGGCCTGCGTTGCTTTCTTGCCAAGAGCCGTGCGAGGCTCGGCTGACAGTTGGAAAGTTTTCATTCTTTTTGTGTTACTAAAAATTAAGAGTCATTGAGCTTCTTAATTTCCCATCACACGTCGGGGCAGATGCCCCTGCAAGGGGTTATTTTTGAAGCGCTGCAAATTTACAACTTTTTTTCGATACCCACCAACTCTAACACTTGGTATTTCCACAAATCAATATGTGCGTTGTGATTCCCTTTCCTTGCTATCGCGGTATACGTTGTTGACCTTGGTCCCTCCAAATGCCCATGAT
>CAYMNF010000064.1:0-10894 GCA_964391735.1 uncultured Bacteroides sp.
TTGTTTTTCAGCAGTTTATTTAGGAAAGAGGCTGCGCCTATTTTGACACAGCCTCACTAACTGTAATGGTAACTGCTTTAATAGCCACCGTTGCCGACGACTCTTACCGTGAAACTGTTGCTTGCACTTTCTACCCTCACGCCTACCCAGTAGTATTTTTCAGAGCTATAAATATATCCCTTTGACTTTTCGGCATTTACCGTCTTAAGGAACTTATTCTTTTCGGCCATATTGGGGAAAGTAATTGTGACATCGCACCCGTCCTGTATTACAAATATTTTACCCCCTCCGGCAACTGCTTTTGAATATTTGGCTTTTAGAATTGTATAATAATCACCTGTGGGCTCATCATATTCTCTTACATTTTTCTTTGAAATACATGAAAAACCGGCTTTAAGCAAAGATGCAGATATGGACTGATCTGACTTCATAGAAAGCATCTTTTTGAAAACAGAGGAGGAAATCCCTAATGAACCGGCAGTTGCTCCACTTTTAGACAATGGTTGGCAAAATGTATTTATACCGAAGGTCTGAGCTGAAACACTGAGAGTTCCCAAAGAGAATAAAGACGCGATGATCAAAAATAGAAGTTTCTTCATTTTTGTAATTTTTGATGCCTCCTGACTCCCTAATTCAGCGGTTTTGGTAAGGGTACAAGAAAAGAGGGGAATTCATCGCGCCTCAATCATAGTTACATCAGGCCCGCCAAGGCCTACAACCTGAATGATATTTGAGGGTAGAATAAACTGCCCCTCTGTGATGTGTATTACGTATACGACCAATGAAGCCGTAAGGTAGATACGACAAAACAGAAAGAGCGTCTAATCTCACTTTTTCTCAGGTTGTTTTTAAATTGGCGGTTTGATGTAACCGAGAAAGAAAGCTTGACACTTTTCTTCACTGCCGGTATTTCTCATCCGGCAGATACCGCAAAGTTAGAAAATAATTTTGAGATTACATAATTTCCTAATCTACTGCGCGTTACACATCTCATAAAATCCCCGAACGGGACCCTTGTGAGTTCGTCGGATGACCCGGATAAACGCCGGTGTCCCGCTGCTAAATTTCGCACGGTGTGGCTACAAATTAGGTAAATCCGCGCGGTCATTTTCATATCCATAAATTGCCCCGCGGACTGAATTGAAATTAACATGCTAATATAGATGACATATCGGGTCATCCAGCGGAATTCCGCGCGAAGCAAACGGAAGTGGGAATATTTCCCAAATAATAAAATCACTGACATATATCGGTTATACGCTAACAATCGAGGCCGCAGACTGTCTACCATGAGATAGTAAACATATTAGCTATGGGTCTTACTGAACTGATGGATTCACACGGCCATTTCAACAATTGAGCATTCACAGAAATGAATAATAAGAATAATAGGAGAGGCCGATTCCATCCGACCCGTTATCAACTGATAAATTCGTCATGTAATCAACTGATAAATTCGTCCCGTTATCAACTGATAAAAGTGTACTAATCCAATTATCTCTCTAAAAATAATATTTTCGATTAATAAAAGTCTATTTAACATAATAGCGATTATGTTTCAAGCGTATGGATATATTGCAGAATTGAGATATGTGCAGAGATACTGAGGATTTGAACGGTTTGGAGGATTTGAACGGTTTGAAGGATTACGTTGGGGTTTTGGCAGGTAATATTAATTGGCGAGATGAGTGGTTGAAATAAATTGTTGCAAGCATGGAGATTTTTTTGGCCTTTATTTGATTGTTGCAATATCTATCTTGTGAGTATACGTTTTTGTGGGATTTTGCGTTTTAATGTTATAAGGAATAAAGCCCGGGAAATGAGAACGAGCGATTTTCAAAAACTTTTACAGGAAAAGACTTTAGTGCTTGATGGCGCTATGGGTACCATGCTTATTTCCTATGGGTTCCCATCTCATTTATATCAGATCAAATTAAGTGATGGAAAGATAAGCTCATTTTCCGGGTTTCAAGAGGTTCTTTGCCTGACAGCTCCTGAAGTAGTTCAAGAGATTCATAACAAATATATTGAAGCCGGTGCAGACATTATTACTACAAACACTTTTTCGGCCAATAATTCAAATTTTCCTCCTGAGGTAGTTAGAGAGATTAACTCCGTTGCCGTTCAAATAGCTCGCCGGGCAGCCACCCGGTCTTCCCGCAAAATATTAATTGCAGGCTCCATAGGCCCGTTGCCTATGAAATGTTCTTCTGTACCTAACTACTACAACGCTTATTATCAGCAGATTATTTCACTTTGCAAGGCTAAAGTTGATATTCTGCTTTTTGAGACTGTTCTTGAAGTTTCCTCACTAAAAACGGGTTTGAAGGCTGCACATGATGTAATGCAAACATTAGGAACAGAAATACCTATTATTGTATGCACATCTTTAGATGACGTAAACGGATGTCTGTATTCCGGAGAGCAGCTCTCAGATTTAGCTGAAGCGGTTGAGGATGACCCCAACGTTGTCAGTCTCGGCCTAAATTGTTGTAATGGCCCTGAGTCCATATTGCTGCGAATCAGTGAGTTATGCGAAACTACCAAATTGCCGCTGTGTATCATTCCAAACAACGGACTTCCAGATGATGCAGGGGTCTACTCCACCCCACTCTGCGAGTTCACTAAACAAATGGCCCTAATCATGTCATCTAACCGGGTGAGGATTATAGGCGGATGTTGCGGTACAACTCCCGACCACATTGCCGCCTTAAAGAAACTAACTGATAAACATCAAAGTATTTAAGCACAGCATTTAGCTTGCCGCCGGGAGCTTTTTGGAGAGAACTTTATTCGTAATGGCACAGACACATGAGTCTGACCAAACATTTTCAGCTGTCTCTACCATATCAATTATGGTGTAGATGGGTAGGATAATTCCCATAATACCGATGTTTGCACCAATGCCCGACATCAAAGAGAGGGTAAGGAAGTAGCAACCCATAGGCACACCGGCGTTCCCCACCGCAGAAAGCACGGAGATAAATAACCACGTCAGCATCGTAACCCAGGTTATAGGCATTCCGTTGTTCTGCATGACAAACAATGAGGTAACAAGAATGAATGCCGCGCAGCCGTTCATATTTACTGTGGTACAGATAGGCAGAACGAATCTTGATACTTTGGGATTAACCCCCAGACGCTTCTCGGCATTTTCCATTGTCACCGGCAAAGTCGCTGCCGAACTCTTGGTAAAGAGAGCCATTAGGACGGCTTGCATCATCCCATGCAGGGTTTTAAGGGGATTCAGTCCCTTAGCGAGAAGGAACAGAGGTAGAATAACGAAGAATTGAGTACAGTTGCCGGCAAGGATAACAACCACATATTTTCCCAAGGAATCAAGCATGTTGGCGCTTGAACCGACCTGAGCCGTCAGCTGCCCGGCGAAAGCTACGATACCGAGGGGCAAGATAGCTATCAACCACCTAATGAGGGTGAAAAGTAATTCTTGCAACCCGTTAAGCACGTTCACTACAGCTTGTTTAGGTTTGGAATCCGGCATCTTTGAAATAGCTATGCCGGCGGCAAAACACATAAGTAGAAGAGCCAACACATTACCGTCAAGAAGCGGCTTCACCACATTGTCAGGTATCACTGAGAGAATATGATCGGTATATGAAAATTCAACCTTATCGGGGGCACCACCGTTTTCAGAATTGATAATTGCCGCCGGGAGGTTGCCCGGAGCGAGAATCAAGTAATATATCAGGCCCACCACTGCTGCCGCAAAAGTGGTCAACAGAGTATATGTGACAGCCGTGCGGAACATGCGTCCCATTTCCTTTCCTCCGCCCAACGAGGCTAATGTGGTTATAACGGCAAGCACAATAGTAGGCACGGCCAGCAACCTGAACAGCCGCGTATAAATTGTGGCTATAAAATTCATGAGCTTGTCAAGCCACTCAATCCCTAAAAGGCCCAACACAACGCCCACAATCAAGGCGCCAACCCACACAATAATCTGGTATTTCTTCATCTCCTCTGCTGTCTCAATGAGCGATTAAATTTTTCACCGGCAAAATTACAAAAGCCGCCAAATATATCATAACCTATTTTTAAGGAGATATTTCAGGTACTCTTGAATTAGGTAAGGCCTGCCTCAGGTAGCAATAATAACAAAATTTTGATTACTTTTGCACAAAGAAAGAGCAACAAAGTGGGAGACAATCCACATTAAAAGATTGCTTTGAATGAAAATGAGGAATAACCTAAATAAAAAAGTGTTGGTAACCGGCGGTGCCGGATTTATCGGGTCAAACCTATGTGAATATCTGCTTGAAAACGGATATCAAGTGCGATGTCTTGATAACTTTGCTACCGGGAAGTGGGAGAACATTATACCACTGATTGAGCGATTCCCTGAGACTTTTGAGATGCAGGTTGGCGATATTCGCAATCTTGAGGATTGCAAAAAGGCTGTCCAAGAAATTGAATATGTTTTTCACGAAGCGGCCCTGGGCTCAGTTCCTCGCTCAATCAAGGACCCGATAACCACAAATGCCGTCAATATAGGGGGCTTCCTCAACATGCTTATTGCATCTCGGGATGCCGGTGTAAGGCGTTTTATTTTTGCCGCCTCCTCATCAACATACGGTGATAGCACATCTCTCCCCAAAGTTGAAGATGTAATCGGTAGGCCCCTTTCACCGTATGCTATTACTAAGTTCGTTGATGAGCTCTATGCAGATGTTTTTGCTCGCACATATGGCACTGAATATATCGGATTGAGGTATTTTAATGTATTCGGGCGCAGACAGGATCCCCACGGTGCATATGCTGCGGTAATACCATTGTTCGTGAAAAAGTTTATGAACCATGAGGCACCAAATATTAACGGAGACGGAGAGTATAGTCGAGATTTTACCTACATTGACAATGTTATACAGATGAACATGTTGGCAATGACGACTGATAATCCTGAGGCCGTTAACCAAATCTATAATACCGCTTACGGTGAGCGCACCACCTTGAACCTACTTATAGAATACCTACAAGAATTTCTTGGCCAAAAAGATCCCGAGATTCTCAAGATAGTTCCCACACACGGACCAAACCGTGCCGGGGATATACCACATTCTCTTGCATGCATTGACAAGGCAAAGACACTTCTCGGTTACGCTCCGCAGTTTTCAATGCGTGAAGGACTGCGCCATGCAGTAGAGTGGTATTGGGAAAATCTTTAAGCACCCCCCTTTAACAAAATGAAAGATAATATAAAAATCTGTGTGATAGGGCTGGGCTATGTCGGTTTGCCGCTGGCTCGTCTGTTTTCAACAAAATATCCCACAGTGGGTTTTGACCTCAATGCCAAACGATGCGAGGAATTGATGGACGGTCATGACTTTACACTCGAGGTCAGCGATGAGTTACTGCAAGATGCAGTGTTTAACCACAGACTGAAATGCACATCTGATATAGAAGAAATTCGCGACTGTAATTTCTATATTGTTGCTGTCCCCACTCCGGTAGATATCAACCATAATCCAGACTTGAGACCTCTGTACGGAGCCTCTGAAACCGTTGGAAAAGTTATCTCCCCCGGGGATATAGTTGTTTATGAGTCTACAGTATACCCCGGAGTAACAGAAGAGGAGTGCATCCCGGTGGTTGAAAAGATAAGTGGGTTGAAGTTCAACAAGGATTTTTATGCCGGATATTCCCCTGAGCGCATAAACCCTGGAGATAAACAGCATACCGTTGAGAAAATCAAGAAGGTGACATCAGGCTCAACTCCTGAGGTTGGGCGTCTGGTAAACCAAGTTTATGCATCAGTGATAAATGCCGGCACGCATCTTGCCCCTTCCATAAAGGTTGCTGAGGCTGCTAAGGTTATTGAGAATTCTCAGAGAGATATTAACATAGCTTTCATAAACGAGCTATCAAAGATTTTTGCCCTGATGGGTATTGATACATTGGATGTCCTTGAGGCTGCTTCCACAAAATGGAATTTTCTCCCGTTCAAGCCCGGATTGGTCGGGGGACATTGCATTGGGGTTGATCCATATTATCTTGCCCAATGTGCACAAAGGTACGGATACAATCCTGAGATCATTTTGGCAGGTCGACGCATGAATGATAGCATGGGAGCATACGTAGCCGATTGCGTTATAAAACTAATGCTGAAAAAAGGCATACAGGTACTTGGAAGCAAAATACTGGTGCTTGGGTTTACTTTTAAAGAAAATTGTCCTGATATACGAAACACAAAAGTACTTGATATTATAAAAGCTTTTAAAGAGTATGACCTTCATATAACTGTATATGATCCCTGGGCCGATTCTGATACAGTTCGCAAGGAATATGGCATTGAAGTAGTTAATCAAATGCCTGATGGAGTCCTATTCAATACCGTCATTGCTGCGGTTGCCCATGCTGACTTTGAAAAATTTGACGTATGCAGGGTATTAGAACCTAATCATGTTATATTTGATATAAAAGGAATGCTTCCACGTGAAATCATTGACGGAAGGCTTTGATAATGTTCAACCTCTAACCTCATTTGACCAATGGAATTTTTAGATTTAGCAACTCAACGATTTTCTTGCAAGAAATATTCTGACCGTCAGGTTGATGACCCGACTCTCAATCAGATATTGGAGTGCGGCAGGGTAGCTCCTACAGCCAAGAATCTGCAGGAACAACATATATATGTAGCCACGTCGCCCGAGGCTCTTGCCAAGATTGATGAGTGTACTCCTTGCCGGTACGGTGCGCCAATTGTTCTGGTTGTCGCTTTTGACAAGAACAATGTTTATACCTATCCCGGAGGGAAAAGGGATTCAGGTATAGAGGATGCCTCCATTGTTGCAACACACATGCTTTTGGGGGCGCAAGCAGCAGGTGTCAATGCTTGCTGGGTAAACTGCTTTGACCCGGAAAAACTTCACGCCCTGCTCGGGCTTCCCGAAAATGAGGAAATCCTGATGCTGCTGGATTTGGGGTACGCCGCCGAGGGTGCCGGTCCCCTACCCAATCACTTCTCTCGCAAACCCTTGTCTGAAACTGTTACGCATATTTAAACATAAAAATAACGGCAGGTCTCAAAATGGATCTGCCGTTATTATATGACTTAAAATTAGTTACCATTTCTGATAATGAACCTTTGAAGCTTCCCATTTGTCCTTGGGAGAGGGTTCAACTGCCGGATACCCCATAGCAATTACATTTAGCGGGGTGATATATTCCGGAATATCCAGTACACCCTTTATGGCATCAATGCGTTCTTGCATTGGATATACTCCGCACCACACGGCACCCAGACCAACGGCATGTGCAGCAAGAAGCAAGTTTTCTGACGCGGCCGAACAATCCTGAACCCAATACTCGCGTTCAACACCCTCAAGTGCACGTTTCATATTTCCGCAAACTATTACGGCAGCTTTAGCGGTCTTAAGGTTGGAATATGGGTGGGCCTCCATGAGCCGGTCAAGGACTGCCCGGTCGGTTACTACTATAAATTCCCAAGGTTGTTTGTTCACTGCCGAGGGGGCGGCCATAGCTGCCCTTAGGACGGTGTCCATGGTCTCCTTGGATATCTCTTTGTCTGTAAACCGACGCACGCTGGCGCGGCTCATAATGTTTTCAATGGGTGTAACGCCCTCAGAATTTTGGTTACTCATAGGTTCTTGTTTGCTGTTTTCTGAGCAAGCTGTCATCAGCAAAGCCAACATGGCAGTACCCAGGAAGCTAATTTTCAATCTCATCTTTACAATTATGTTTCGGTAAATGTAGTTTTTGCAAAAATACATTTAAATTTGTGAAACACTTTTTCATTATAACAAACCGGGTCAAAAAATGTTAATGCGCAACGCAATAAAATCAAGCGGTACCCAAAGCCTGTACGGGCTGCTTACGGCAGTCCTCATCTGCATGTTCTGCACGCCTGCCCTTTTAGCCACCGAGTCAAACTTGGAGGCAGTCCCTAAGACCGGCAAACTTGCACAAAAGCGGGCACAGCATGTGGGAAACATAAAGGTGATGACCATGAATGGTTCACTCGACCCTCAGACTCCCTCAGACTCGGCTACGGCACTTATCAATCAATTCTACATTGACCAATTCAGGCACTTCAATGACCCGGAGGCACCATATTTTATGCTAATGAGCCGCGATGCTTCTTTGGCGCTGGGTGTCGGCGGAACCATTTCGGCAGATGGATGGTTTGACTGGCATGGGTCTATCCCTGATCTGGGATTCAGGATTTATGACATTCCTGTCCCCAATAGTTCAACCCATAAACGGAAATTGGCTGCCTCGATGGCTAACTCCGGATTATTCTTTACCCTCTTAGGCCGCAACAACCTCTTGGGCAGATATAAGGCGTTTATATCCATGCAGTTTTCGGGGTATCCAAACTCGAAATTTGAGATTGACAAGGCGTACTTTATGTTCAGGAACTTTACCGTAGGCCGCTCTACGTCAACCTTTGCCGACCCTATGGCCTCTCCCCCTTCAACCGATGACGCCGGTAATAACGGACATTTCAGCCGCACAAACATTTTGGTACGATACATGCGCACAACTTCAAATCATCATATCACGTATGCCGGGGGGCTGGAGTTTCCCAATCAGGAGGTCAAATGCGATGATGATGTCTGTGCTGAAAACGATCCATATCTTCCCGACGCCGCCGGATTCATTCAATACCAGTGGGATGAGGGTGAAAGCCACGTGCGCCTTTGCGGACTTGCACGCATGCTGACTTACCGCGACCTTATCAAAAAAAGTAATGAGGCTGTATTTGGCTGGGGAGTGCAACTGTCATCGGTATGCAATATCAGCTACCCCATCACCCTCTATGCCATAGCATCTTATGGCAAAGGCACCTCATCGTATCTAAGTGACCTTTCTGGCAACAACTATGACCTTGTGCCTGACAATCGCCAAGACGGAAGGCTATTCGCTCCCGAGACCTTCGCCGGCTTATTAGCCCTAAAATATAACTTTACTCCCAACATTTACAGCGACTTAGTGTACTCAGGCGTTCGCTATTTCCCGCGCGGCCACCAAGTGAATAATGAGTATAAAAGCGGACTTTATTACTCGGTAAATCTAATATGGGAGGTGACAACTCGCCTGATGCTTGGTGCTGAATATCTGCACGGCCAACGTAACAATTTCGGTGGAGAATATGGCACGGCTAACCGTATAAACACATTGTTCCGCCTTCACTTCTGACAAAGTATAAAAAAAATTATAGGGCACATTTCCCGGCGAGGGATTGTGCCCTATATATTTTTAACAGTTGTATAAAGCTTTATTTGCTTATCAAAGAATGACCTGTCATATCAGCGGGTTTCTCAACACCCATAATATCAAGGATTGAGGGAGCGACATCGGCGAGACGTCCGGGTTGAACGGTTGCCTGCTTGTTGTCGGTCACATAGATGATGGGGACGGGGTTAAGTGAATGGGCAGTATTGGGGGTACCGTCAGCATTGATAGCATTGTCGGCGTTACCATGGTCGGCAATAATCAAGGCCTCATAACCGGCCTCTTTTGCCGCCTCAATTACATCATGCACACAACTGTCAACAGTCTCAACAGCTTTGTAGATGGCCTCATAAACGCCGGTGTGACCTACCATGTCACCGTTGGCAAAGTTTACGACTATAAAGTCATACTTCTCGGTCTTGATAGCATCAACCAATTTGTCCTTAACCTCAAAGGCGCTCATCTCAGGTTTCAAGTCATAGGTAGCAACCTTGGGTGAAGCCACAAGTATCCTCTCCTCACCCTCGTATGGTTGCTCGCGGCCACCGTTAAAGAAGAAGGTAACATGGGCATATTTCTCTGTCTCGGCTATGTGGAGCTGTTTTTTGCCGATGCGTGAAAGGTATTCACCAAGGGTATCTGCAACATTCTCCTTCGGGAACAAAATGTGCACACCTTTAAAGGATGCATCATAAGGGGTCATGCAGTAGTATTGCAACCCGGGGATTGTCTTCATTCCCTCCTCCGGCATATCGTGTTGGGTAAGCACCTGGGTAATCTCCTTGGCACGGTCATTGCGATAATTATAAAAGATAACAGCATCACCTTCCTTGATGACTCCATCAGGACAGTTTGCATTGTGGATAGGTTTGATAAACTCATCGGTGACACCGTCAGCGTATGACTCTTCCACTGCCTTTACCATATCATCTGCCTGTTTACCTTCACCCTTTACCAACAGGTCATAAGCAACCTTTACGCGCTCCCACCTTTTGTCGCGATCCATGGCGTAGTAGCGCCCGATGATTGAGGCGATTTTCCCGGTAGTAACAGCGCATTTGTCCTTAACAGCCTCGATAAACCCTTTCCCTGATTTGGGGTCAGTGTCGCGGCCGTCCATAAAACAGTGGACGTATACCTTCTCAATACCCGCATCGTGGGCAAGGTCAAGCAGGGCAAAAAGGTGCTTAATCTCAGAGTGGACACCACCGTTGCTGGTCAAACCCATCAGGTGCAGAGACTTGTTGTTTTCCTTGACATACTTCAAAGCCGAGACGATCTCATTATTTGACTTGATTGAGCCGTCACTGATAGCCTTGTTAATCTTTACGAGGTCCTGATATACCACACGTCCGGCACCGATGTTAAGGTGTCCGACCTCAGAGTTACCCATTTGCCCGTCGGGGAGGCCGACATCCTCTCCTGAGGCCTGCAGCTGTGAATGGGGATAAGTGGCGTTAAGATAATCAATATAAGGTGTCGGGGCTGTGTAAACAACATCTCCTTTGGTGTGGCTACCAATACCCCACCCGTCCAGAATCATCAACAATGCTTTCATATACAATAGATTATAATTTTTTCAATTCAATTCTCAGGGTTACCGAGCTCTTCAAATATTAACAATCAATATTACCTTTTGGCCGTGCAAAAGTACAAAATTTTTTATACCTTTGCACTGTTT
>CAYMNF010000065.1:0-10650 GCA_964391735.1 uncultured Bacteroides sp.
TGACCCCCTGGAGTCAACATCTCGTATCCTTGACCCGAACATCATCGGCGAGGACCACTACAACACAGCACAGGCTGTTAAACAGCTGTTGCAGAAGTACAATGAGTTGCAAGACATCATTGCCATCCTTGGTGTGGACGAGTTGTCAGATGAGGACAAGCTGGTGGTAGCACGCGCACGCCGCGCCCAGCGCTTCCTCTCACAGCCCTTCCACGTTGCCGAGCAATTCACCGGTCTGCCGGGCGTTATGGTGCCCCTGAAGGAGACAATCCGCGGATTCAAGATGATTCTCTCAGGCGAGATGGACCAGTATCCCGAGCAGGCATTCCTCAATGTCGGCACCATTGACGAGGCTATTGAGAAAGGTAAGAAAATGTTGGCTGAGGTTGGTGCCTGATTCCAAGCTGAAGATTTCCTCACTGCATATAGCGAAGTAAGAAATTAAAGAAACCGCCCGATGACCCTGAAAATTATCTCTGCCGAGGATATCCTTTTTGAGGGAGACGTAACAATGGTGCGTCTGCCCGGAGGTAACGGTGAGTTCACAGTCCTCAACAACCACGCCGCCTTGGTGTCAACCCTGACACGCGGCAATGTGGTGTATACACGTGCCGACGGCGGCGCGTCCCAGAGCCAACCGATTGACGGGGGGATTGTGAAGGTTGAGGACAATGTCGTGGCCGTATGTATTTGCTGACAACTTTGAAAAAGTCTGTATCAATGAAACAACTCTTCATAACCTTGCTGCTGACGCTCTTTACCCTGGTGCCGATGCGCAGCTTGGCCGCCGAGGCGGCCGCTGAGGCCGCAGACACCACAGCGGTGGCGGAGGAGGGCAAGAATGAGAAGATTGATGCCAAGGAGATAATCTTTGAGCATCTTGGCGATGCTTATGGCTGGGATGTTCCCTTCAATCACCATAAGCGCATTCCCCTGCCCATCATCGTCAAAGGCAGCAACGGTTGGACCGTTTTCTCATCAAACCGGGTTGCTGATGGCAAGACCTATACCGCCCCCGACGGCTCAATCTTCAAAATCGCCGGCGAGGAGAGTGACTATAAGGGCAAGGTGGTTGAGATCAAGAATGGCTTTGAGGTGCGTCCCCTTGACTTTTCGATTACCAAAAACGTCTTTGCAATCTTCATCTCGGTATTTGTTGTGCTGTGGATGATTTTGGGGCTTGCCCGTTTTCACAAAAACAAAAACCGCAAGGGACCCCGCAAGGGGACCGGTGCCATTGAGGCTCTCGTCATGTTTGTATATGACGGCATAATCAAGCCCACACTGGGTGACAAGGCCCCCAAATTTGCCCCGTACCTGTTGACGGTCTTCATGTTCATCCTGGTTATGAACCTTCTTGGACTGATTGTTATCTTCCCCGGCGGTGCTAACCTCACCGGCAACATCGCCGTCACGATGGTGCTTGCCCTGTTTACCTTCTTCGTCACCAACCTGTATGCCAACCGGCACTACTGGAAGGAGATATTCTGGCCCGATGTGCCTCTGTTGCTGAAGTTCCCGTTGCCGATTATGCCCCTGATTGAGCTTTTCGGTATCTTCACAAAGCCGGCTGCCTTGACCGTGCGTCTTTTCGCAAATATGATGGGTGGGCACATGATAGTGATTGTGCTGACGTTGCTCATCTTCATCTTCGCCGCTATTGGCGGGGCCGCGATGGGTGGCGCAACAGCTGTGGTCTCAATCCTCTTCTCGCTGTTCATGCTCCTTATTGATGTGCTTGTCAGCTTTATCCAGGCCTATGTGTTTACCACCCTTTCAACCCTGTTTATCGGGTTGGGACAAGAGAACCCCCATGAGAAGCACAAGGAGGAGACACCCAAAGTTGCCGAGGTGACGTCGGTGCCCGGCAAAAGTGCCAAGACAGAGTAATCCACTAACATACCATTCCTCAGAACTAACAGATTAGAAATATAAACCAATTAACAACATATTTATCATGACCTTTGCGATTATTTTCTTAGTAGAAGCACTTGCGTCATTAGGCGCAGCACTTGGTGCAGGCATCGCGGCCATCGGAGCCGGCCTTGGTATTGGCAAAATCGGTTCTTCGGCTATGGAGGCCATAGCACGTCAGCCTGAGGCTGCCGGCGATATCCGTTCAAGCATGATTGTCATCGCCGCTCTGGTTGAGGGTGTGGCTCTGTTTGGCGTTATCGTCTGCGTGCTCGCACTGTTTATCTAATAGCATTACCCCCCGAGACGTTGTGCGGGAGGGGCCCGTGCCGCTCCCGCCAACCCGGTGGATAATGCCTGGAAAGGCACCACGCGGGGGGTGGAGGTCTCAAAAACCAACCATTGAAAACAAACTTATAACTATATTCTCAATATGGAATTATTCAAGCCCGATGCCGGCCTTGTGTTCTGGATGTTTGTGTCATTCGGCATCCTCTTTCTGATACTTTGGAAATGGGGCTGGCCGGTGATATTGAAGAGTGTCAACGAGCGGGCTGACATGATTGATAAAGGTGTGGAATATGCCCGCAATGCCAAGGCACAACTGGACGATGCCCGTCGTCAAGCCGAGAATATCCTTGATGAGGCTCGCAAACAGCAGGCCGAGACACTGCGCGATGCCGACCGCATGAAGACCCAGATCATCGAGGAGGCTCGTTCAGCCGCGCAAACCGAGGCGCGCCGGGTAATGGACCAGGCTAAGGTGCAGATTGACCAGGAGCGCAAGAGCGCCGAACAGCAGTTCCGCAACGAGGTCTCGGCTTTCGCCCTGCAAATTGCCGGGAAGGTCGTCCGCAACCAAATGGAGGACAACGCCGCTCAAAAACAGCTCGTAGGACAGCTGTTGGACGAGATGGAGAAACAAAACTGACACGACTGATACAGCTTTTCAAATACCATAACCTTTAAGTAATATGGATCAAGGACTGATACCACGCCGTTATGCCAAGGCCCTGTTCAAGTTCGCAATTGAGCGCGGGGTTGCCGATGCGCTGTATGGAGTGATGGGGAACCTGGTGAACACTTTTGAGGCTGAACCGGCCCTCAATAAGGCTATGTCAAACCCGTTTGTCAAGGACTCTGACAAGGAGGCTCTTTTGTTGACAGCGTCAGGCCTCAACAGCGGTGAGGGCAAGAATGACAAGGCCCTTGTTGACGTCTTTAAAGATTTCATATTGCTGTTGCGTCGCAACAACCGTTTGCCTCAGGCGCGTCATATCGCCGTGGCTTATCGCGACATCTACCGTGACGCCAATCATATCTACCGCGTTACGGTTACCTCAGCCGCTGCCATGGATGCCGATGAGCAAAAACGCCTTGAGGGGCTTATTGCCAAGCAGCTGCCCGATAACGCAAAAATCGAGTACCGCTCGGTGGTGAATCCCGAGTTGATAGGCGGCTTCACCGTGGCTATAAACAACGACAGGTTGGATGCCTCGGTGGCCGGTGAACTTGACAACCTGCGCAGGCAGTTGGTAACACATTCTTAAAGAAACATCTTATCCCCAAGATAAAATCCTCTCCTCCCAATCCGCAACAATAAATAATATACCTAAAAATTACCCTCTCCCATATCTGCAATGATAAATCCCAGCGAGATCTCAGAAGTTCTGAAGCAACAACTTGAAAATGTTAACCAAAAGGTTAAATTCGAGGAAACCGGTACCGTGCTTGAAGTCAGCGACGGTGTTGCCCATGTCTATGGTCTTGATAACGTTCGCTCAAATGAGCTTGTCGAGTTTGAGAATGGCGTTACCGGTGTGGCTCTCAACCTTGAGGAGAGCAACGTGGGTGTCATAATCTTTGACAACGTTGACTCAATTACCGAGAACATGACGGTGAAGCGCACCGGCCGCATCGCCTCTATCCCCGTTGGTATGGAGCTGATGGGCAGGGTAATTAATGTACTTGGCAAGCCCATTGACGGGCGCGGCCCCATTCGCGGCGAGTTGCTGTCCATGCCTCTTGAGCGCAAGGCCCCCGGCGTTATCTACCGCCAGCCGGTAAACCAGCCGTTGCAGACCGGTATCAAGGCTGTTGACTCGATGGTGCCCATCGGCCGAGGACAGCGTGAGCTGATTATCGGCGACCGCCAGATTGGCAAGACCGCTATCGCCATCGATACTATCATCAACCAGCGTAAGAACTTCGAGGCCGGCAAGCCCGTTTATTGCATCTATGTGGCAATCGGGCAAAAGGCATCATCGGTGGCCGCTATCGTTGAGACCCTGCGTCAGCACGGTGCATTGGACTATACCGTTGTAGTTGCCGCCACGGCAAGTGACTCGGCCTCAATGCGCTACTATGCACCCTTTGCCGGCGTTGCCATCGGTGAATACTTGCGTGATACCGGTCGCGATGCCCTGATTATATACGATGACCTGTCAAAACAGGCTGTTGCATACCGTGAGATTTCGCTGATTCTGAAGCGCCCCTCGGGACGTGAGGCCTATCCCGGTGATATCTTCTACCTGCACAGCCGCCTGTTGGAGCGTGCTGCAAAGATTATCGACAACCAAGAGGTTGCCTCACAGATGAATGACCTCCCCGAGGTGCTTAAACCCATTGTTAAGGGTGGTGGCTCATTGACGGCACTCCCCATCATCGAGACACAGGCCGGTGACGTGTCAGCATACATCCCCACCAATGTGATCTCTATTACCGACGGACAGATATTCCTCGAGACAGCCCTCTTCAACCGCGGTATCCGTCCCGCCATCAATGTGGGTATCTCAGTATCACGTGTGGGTGGTAATGCGCAAATCAAGTCAATGAAGAAGGTTGCCGGTACACTGAAGATTGACCAGGCTCAGTTCCGCGAGCTGGAGTCGTTCACCAAATTCGGTGGCGACATTGACCCGGTTACCGCACGTGTCATTGACAAGGGCCGTAAGAACGAGACCCTTCTGATACAGCCTCAGTACCAGCCGTGGCCCGTTGAGGACCAGGTTGCCGTCATCTTCTGCGGCACAAAGGGTCTGCTTGAGAGCGTTCCGCAAGAGAAGGTGCCCGACTTTGAGAAAGCACTGCTGCAACTGCTGCACGCCCGTCACCAACAGGATGTTATGGACGTGATTGCCGCCGGCAAGCTTACCGATGACGTACAGGACAAACTGACGGCTGCCGCCGCCGAGGTCGCTGCACAGTATAAATAACCCTCCCCGGCGGGGCAGGGTGGTGAGGAGAAAAGTCTCTCACCCGACAATAGATTGAGAATATACCTGAGAATCATTTATCACATACTCGTTGACAAAACTGCATGGCAACACTTCGCGAACTTAAGGGCCGTATAGGCTCAGTGGCCTCAAGTGAGAAAATCACCGGGGCCATGAAGATGATATCTTCTGCCAAGATGCATAAGGCCGAGCAACAACTAAAGCGTTTGCAACCTTATCGCAACATGGTTGAGGGTATCATGGGAACCCTTCTTGACAGCGATGCCGAGTTCTCCTCGCCCCTTACCGAGGTCAGGGAGGTGGCCACTCGTGCCATTGTGGTATTGGGTTCTGACGATGGCCTCTGCGGCGCTTACAACGTCAACGTCTACAAGGCGCTGATGGAGCAAGTGGGCACACTCTTGGGCCGCGGCGAAAAGCTTGTGCTGATACCCGTGGGTTCAAAGATGAAGAAGATTGTGGGCAAGTTGCAAATGAACGGTGTGACTGTTGAGGCCGCTCCCGCCGGGATCGACTCAAAGTCAGACGGCGACCGCGTCAAGGAGTTTCTGCGCACACTTACCGCCGGATTCACCGGCGGAAGCTATGACGCTGTCAGCATCATGTCCATGCGCTTTTTGAGCATTAGCCGTCAGCGCCCGCGCTTTGAACAGCTGTTGCCACTGGATGCCTCAACCATGCGTGAGGATGGCGTAGCCCCTCAGTTCAAACCGTGCTTGTTTGAGCCCTCGGCAAACCAAATCTTCGTGCAGGTAATACCGATGTTCCTGTTGGCAGTGATGACCGAGGCATTCGTCGAGAATCGCGCGTCAGAACAGGCCGCGCGCGTCATGGCCATGCAAAGTGCCAACGACAACGCCAAGAAACTGCTTGAGGATTTGCAACTTGAGTACAACAAACTGCGTCAACAATCCATCACCACCGAGCTGCTTGACATCGTCGGCGGCCAGGTACGATAAATACAGGTACGATAAAAACGATAATAAACCACTAAGGAGAGAATAAACCGATACATGGGCAGTGTAAAAGACTATTTCAAAGGCTTTGCCGGCGGATTCGCCAGCCTGATCAAGGGCATGGAGGTCACCGGCAAGGAGTTTATTACCCCCAAAATCACCGAGTGTTACCCCGAGAACCGGGAGAACCCGCCGGTTGCCCCGCGCTTCCGTGCCACGCTTGAGATGATTTATGACCAGGAGGGGAACCATAAGTGCATAGCGTGTGGCTCATGCGAGCGCGCATGCCCCAACGGCACATTGAATCTTACCACCAAAATGGTGGATACCCTCAAGGGTAAGAAAAAGAAATTGGTTGACTATATGTATGACCTCGGGTCATGCACCTTTTGCCAGTTGTGCGTCACCTCATGTCCCACCAATGCCATACGTTTCAACAATGACTTTGAGCAGGCCGTGTTTACGCGCGACAAGTTGGTGAAGAAGCTCAACTATCTGCCTGAGAAGCCTGAGCCCGAGCCTACGCCTGAGGAGCTGGCCGCGGCTGCCGCCGAGCGGGCCGCCAAGATTGAGGCCGCCAAAAAGGCCGCAGCATTGAAAGCCGCCCAGAAAGCTGCCGCCGCACCGGCCAAAGACAGCGAGGCAACACAAACCCCCGGAGATAACAAAAAACCTGAAGAATAAGAAATGGAGTCTGCAGGAAGTATTATTGCATATTGGATAATCGTTGTAACGCTTGTCCTTTTCTCGGTAATGGCTGTGACCACCCGCAAGCTTTTGCGCTCAGCCACCTATCTGCTGTTTGCACTCTTTGCCACGGCAGCATTGTATTTTAAGCTTGACTATGAGTTTTTAGGAACGGTGCAGATTGCTGTCTATGCCGGCGGTATAGTCGTGCTCTTTGTGTTCGCCATATTGTTGACGACACACCCGGGCGAGAATGCACAGCCGTTGCGCTCGCGCAAGCGTGTGTTGGGCCTTATCGGCGCCCTGTGCACGGCAGCCATAGTAATATACGGCTTTGTGAGCCGTGTGGTAAACGTCGTTACCCCCGAACCTAATATGTCTAACCCCGACATGCAGCTCATCGGCACTACGCTGATGGGCACCGGCAAGGGCCAGTTGCTGCTGCCCTTCGAGGCCATCTCTGTGCTGCTGTTGGCATGTATAATCGGCGGCGTGGTCGTTGCCCGTAAACGTTGACAAATATGGGAACAATGATATGGTATATAGTGCCCAGCATCATCATGTTTTGCTGTGGCATATACGGGTTCATCACCCGTAGGAACATGATAGCTATGCTGATATCAATTGAGTTGATGCTCAATGCCGTTGATATCAACTTTGTGGTCTTCAACCGCTACCTGTATCCTCAAGGCACCCAGGGTATGATGTTTACCCTGTTCGCCATTGGCATTGCCGCTGCCGAGACAGCTGTTGCTATCGCTATTATTATAAACTTGTACCGCTCACGTCGCGATATTGACGTTGAGGATGTCACGGTAATGAAAAACTAAACAGCCATGGGCATTACGATACCTATACTTATTTTGGCTATCCCCCTGGGGATGTTCCTGCTTCTGGGCCTCTTCGGTATGAAGATGAGCCATCGCGTTGCCGGCATTCTTGGCACTCTGGGCATGGGAACGGTTATGGTGTTGAGCTATATAACCGCATGCACATACTGGTTCGGCAACAACCCCGATTTTATATCAGCTGAGGGGCAACACCTCCAGACTATGCTCTTCAACATCACCTGGCTTGAGTTCACCCCCACGCTGGTGATTAAGCTGGGCTTCTTGTTGGACCCCATCGTGGCACTGTTGCTGGTGGTGGTCACCACAATCTCCTTCATGGTTCACCTCTATTCAATGGGATACATGAGGGATCACCACGGTGTTTATGAGCACGGCTTCCAACGTTTCTATGCGTTTCTGTCACTGTTCTCATTCTCAATGCTGGGTCTGGTGGTTGCCACCAACATCTTCCAGATGTACATCTTCTGGGAGCTTGTGGGCGCCTCCTCATATCTGCTCATCGGTTTCTACTATGTGAAACCCTCGGCAGTGTCAGCCTCCAAAAAGGCATTTATCGTTACCAGGTTTGCCGACCTTGGTTTCCTTATCGGTATCCTTATCCTCAGCTACTATACCGGCACATTCGACTTTATGGCACTCACCTCAGCCCCGGTTGAGGGTACTACCGATGTTTGGGCCGTGTCACAGCAAACTGCTGAGGGAATCAAGAACATCTTCCAAAACTCAGCCGCCCCGATGTTTATGGGGGCATCCGTGCTGACATGGGCCCTGGTGCTGATCTTCATCGGCGGTATGGGTAAGTCGGCAATGATGCCGCTTCATATCTGGCTTCCTGACGCAATGGAGGGTCCCACCCCCGTGTCGGCCCTGATACACGCCGCTACCATGGTTGTGGCCGGTGTATACCTTGTAGCGCGCCTGTTCCCGCTGTATCTGATGAGCCACTCTGCTATGATGATAATACTGTTTGTGGCAGCCATAACGGCCCTGTATGCCGCCATGGTGGCTTGCACACAGATTGACATCAAGCGCATACTTGCCTTCTCGACAATCTCACAGATCGCCTTTATGTTTGTTTCACTGGCTGTCGCACGGCCTGATATACATGAGGGTCTGGGCTACATGGCCTCGATGTTCCACCTGTTCACCCACGCCATGTTCAAGGCTCTGCTGTTCCTGTGCGCAGGTGCCATCATCCATGCCGTCGGTTCAAATGACTATACCGAGATGGGAGGACTGCACAAAAAGATGCCCATCACCAACATTGCCTGCCTGATAGGCTGTCTGTCAATTGCCGGTATCATCCCCTTCTCAGGTTTCTGGTCGAAGGATGAGATTCTGAGCGCTTGCGGCGGATACTCATGGATGGCTTTCGTGTGGATGATGATGGTCGCCGGCCTCACCGCCTTCTATATGTTCAGGATGTACTTCCTGATCTTCTGGTGGAAACCCTATCAGCAGCCCGAGGGTCATCACCCCGTGCATGACCAGGCATGGACCATGACAACGCCGCTGGTGTTGTTGGCCGCCGTGAGCTGTGTTGCCGGGTTTATCCCCTTCGGCAAACTGGTGAGCTGGAATGGTGAGCCTTACGACTTCATGGCACATTTCGACTGGGGTGTTGCCGGCATCTCTCTGGGTGTGGCAGTGTGTGGCATTGCGTTGGCCTGGAGGATGTATTACCGTGAGAACCCTCTGCCCTCAAAGTTCCGCCAGGCTATGCCGGCCTTGTGGACATGGTGTATGCACCGTTTCTATTGGGACGAACTTTACCAATTTGTCACCCACAAAATCATCTTTGCCGGTATCTGTAAACCCATTGCCTGGTTTGACCGCACTGTCATTGACGGCACCATGAACGGGTTTGCCTACATGACCAATGCAGCCTCCAATGCCATCAAAGGGCTGCAGAGCGGCAAGATACAGATGTATGTATGGTGGTACCTGGTGGGCGCACTGCTGTTGGCCCTGATAACCGGCCTGTGCTGGATGTAATAGCACCGGACACCATACGCTTCTTCCCAATAAACCTTGAAATCAGAAAAAACGAAAAAACAACATAGATGCTTCTTAGTAACCTGCTAATTTACTTTGTGCTGGTGCCCCTGCTGATGATGGCCGGGGTGGGCCTGTGCAAGACACGCAACGGCATACGTGCCGTGGCCGTCACGGGGTCAACTATCCTTATCGGGCTATCGGTATGGCTGCTGCTGGAGTACATCAACCTGCGCCACGCCGGCGAGACCGCTCCCATGCTCTTCACCGACTCATGGATGTGGTTCAGGCCCCTGAATATACACTTGGCAGTTGGTGTTGACGGCATATCTATATGTATGCTTATACTGTCATCAATCATCCTCTTTACCGGCAGCTTCGTGTCATGGAAGATTGAGATGCCCAAGGAATTCTTCCTCTGGTTGATTCTGCTGTCAACGGGTGTGTTCGGCTTCTTTATCTCAATTGACATGTTCACCATGTTCATGTTCTATGAGGTTGCCTTGATACCGATGTACCTGCTGATTGGTGTCTGGGGGACGGGCCGTAAAGAGTATTCAGCCATGAAGCTTACCTTGATGCTGATGGGGGGCTCAGCCTTCCTGATGCTCGGCCTCATTGGCATTTACTACAACTCTGCAGCTCCCGGCCAACCTTTGACATGGAATCTGCTTGACATCGTCAAGAACGGATACCTGCAACAAGGTGGCTGGCAATACCTGTTCTTCCCCTTGACGTTTGTAGGCTTTGGTGTCCTGGGAGCCATGTTCCCGTTCCACACCTGGAGCCCCGATGGTCACGCCTCAGCCCCTACGGCCGTGTCAATGCTCCATGCCGGTGTATTGATGAAGTTGGGTGGATACGGCTGCTTCCGTGTGGCTATCTACCTGATGCCGCAGGCTGCCAATGACCTCGCGTGGATATTCCTTATTCTGACAGGTATCTCGGTTGTATACGGTGCCTTCTCGGCTTGTGTGCAGACCGACCTCAAGTATATCAACGCATACTCCT
>CAYMNF010000066.1:0-10514 GCA_964391735.1 uncultured Bacteroides sp.
AGGAATGGCTTCCTTCGGCTCCTCTCCATGTGCTCCTTTATAAGGCTTTCGGATGCCATCACCCCCGCCAGCACCGCAGCAGCCCTCGCCGCCATCGACATTCTTGAGAAGGAGCCCGAGCGGCAGGAGAACCTATGGAAACTCACCAACCTGGCCCTTGAAGGGTTCAAGAGTCGCGGCTTTGAGATAGGCAACACCTCTACCCCCATCATCCCGCTGTTTATCCGCGATGATTACAAGACCTTCGCCATAACGCATGACCTGCTTGAGGACGGAGTCTTTGTCAACCCGGTTGTTACCCCGGCGGTTGCCCCCAACGACACCCTGATACGCTTCAGCCTCATGGCCACGCACACCCAGGAGCAAGTTGAAGAGGCCCTGGAAAAGATTACCAAGGTCTTCCGCAAACACGGCATCCTTAAGTAAGGGAGTTTTATTAAAGAAAGTTAAAAACGCACAAGTAACGGTATTGTCTAAGTCCTGTAACGTCGTTGTAACGCCGCCGCATTATATTTGCGGTGTAAACAGGGAGATTAAAAGATAATACCAGTGAAAACATAGCGATATAAAGAATAATAGTTTCCGAAAAAGCCCGTCGCCGAGACGGGCTTTTTTATTTTTGAGGCAACGCCCCGGTAAAACAGCGACATCCCGGGGGGCGGCTCGTTCAATGCAGTTAAAATAAGGAGGTCAAAAAAACATACGCATTCATGCGAGCACAGCGGGTAATGTTCGACCAATAAATTGGTCGTAATCAATACTTTGCTTTTTCCCGTGGGTTTCACCCACGGCTACGATCTTCAACCGCTAACGCGGTTGTGGTCAATGAGTTGCGGCGGGGATTAGGGCATGGGTAGGATGTGTATGCACTTAGTTGTCGCAATTGAATCTGCCTCGGGTGCGAGTTTGAATTGAGACTGTAAGCAAATAACCGCGTAGCGGTTGAACATCGTAGCCGTGGGCGCAAGCCCACGGAAAGTGTTGCCCCCCGAATCCGACCAATTTATTGGTCGAACAGATGGGGCCGACATTATCCGACGTGGGTTGTTCGACCAATAAATTGGTCGGGGAAATTGGGCTAATTGGGACCGTGGGCTGTCGCCCACGGCTACGATCTTTAACCGCTAACGCGGTTGTGATCAACGAGTTGCGGCGGGGATTAGGGTATGGGTAGGATGTGTATGCACTTAGTTGTCGCAATTGAATCTGCCCCGGGTGAGAGTCGGGAGTGAGGGCGTAAGCAAATAACCGCTTTAGCGTTGAATATCGTAGCCGTGGGCGCAAGCCCACGGAATGCGAAAATGCAAGAATCCGACCAATTTATTGGTCGAACAATACCGGCACCTCACCCGCTTGGGGCACATTTGGCCCGGGATGCCCCGGGGGAACGTCCGACACGTTCGCGAGGTGTGGCGTGGGGAGGGGTTTCGGTCGATAAAAGGGTGCTTATTTTAAGATTTTTTAACTAAATGGGGGGGGTATTTTGTGTACTTTTGCAAGGACTTAACGGCTGACGATTTGTGCGGTCGCATAGTACTTTAAATACGATTATATCATTAAAAATCATTAATAGTTAACTTTATCTTT
The DNA here is from genome assembly GCA_964391735.1 of uncultured Bacteroides sp. Lineage (GTDB taxonomy): Bacteria > Bacteroidota > Bacteroidia > Bacteroidales > Muribaculaceae > CAG-1031. Next base: position 1,588 of record CAYMNF010000066.1, read on the forward strand.
AATAAACCAATGAGAAAAATTCTTCTTTTACTTGTTGGGGTTCTAATGGCGTTCACCGCGGGAGCAGCTGACTACTCCCAATACTGGGTGAATATTCAAGGTGACTTTAATGGATGGACTGATAACGGTGTACAACCGGGATCTAACAACGTCGCCACCCATGCTGAGTTGCCGATTGGAACCTCAGGATTCAAAGTTAAGATGTGGACCGGCTCGAAAGAGGATTGGCGTTCCACAGGTGGGGCAATTCCCCAAAACCAATGGGTGTCCATTACCGGAAACGCTAACGCCAACATGACGATTGCAGGTGCAACCGCCGGTCAAAAGTTCAAGGTGGAGTACAACGTCAACTCCAACCAGATCCGCGTAACCCCGATCTCGTCAACCGGCCCGGTTACTCCGGTTACCAAGAGTTACCAGATTCGTGGTACGATTGTTGACGGCAATTGGAATGATTACGATTTGACCGAGCAGGACGGGAAATGGTCTGCTGACCTTACCGTTAAGCCCGGTGATTTTGGTATCAAATACCTGGAAGACGGTGCACAAAAGGCTTGGATATGGTCAAGCAACAAGACCAATTACACGATTTCTGCTCCCGGCACTTTCCCCGGCGCAGTGGAAAACAACGGTAACGGTGTAAACTGGAAAAGCACCCTTGAGGGCAAGTATAATTTCTCATTTGATCCTACGACAAATGTCTTGACAGTAACCTCTCTGAAGAAAGTTTATGGTCTCCGTGGTTATGTAAACAATAACTGGACTTCTAACAGTCACACGTTCACCGGCTCACCGCTTTCTCTGGTTATCGAGAATTATCAGGAGCCTGATTACGGATTTAAGATTCATGACGGCGCAGCCAGCTACGGAACTGTTGACAAGGACGCAGCTGCTATACTGCGCGGCGGTTCAATTGTCCTGAAAAAACAAACCGGTACCGGTTACAATATCAATTTGGCCCCCGGTGCTATTGGCAAGGATGTAACATTGACCCTTGAGGTTAATGACGCAGGCGAGCCCACAAAGCTTATTGCTGACTGGGAGGCCACAGCTACTATTGTAGGTGAGTGGGGAGGCCACGCTGCCGACTGGACCGGTGCGGGTACCTCATATACCTCAACCCCCGACGGTTATTATCAGTTTGATGTCACCCCGACTGCTGACGGTGACTTGAAGTTCCGCTTCAAGATCGACAACCAGGACCGTTGTCCTGCCTCGGGTGCCAACACCGCTGTGACCAACAACTCAACGAATGCTACCAAGAACGGTAACACCGGTTACTTCTACATCGGTGGTGCCAAGGCTGACAAGACCTATACCATCAAGTACAAGATTGACAACGGGCAGGTAACCGTAAACTGGGTTAACACCCCCGTGTCAACCTACAACTACTATCTGGCTGCCGGCTTCCTCAACAACTGGGATGCGAGCAAGCGAGTTCAGTTTACCCCCTCAGCTACCGACCCGAATGTGTTGACGGCCTCAGCCCGTTATCATGAGAGCAATGCCGGTAACAAGGGCTTCAAGATTACCACAAAGGCAACCACTGACGACGGCACCTGGTACAGTACCGGTTCAACTCTGTCAAATGACATCGAGGTAAACATCGAGGGCAAGACCGAGGATGCCAACATGAAGCTCAACAAGAAGGCTCTCAACCAAGATGTAGTCTTCACCCTGACGCTGAACTCAGAGGGCAAGCCCGTGACCCTGAAAGCCACCTGGGAGGGCACCGAGAATAATGTGCAGATTGTAGGTAACCTCACCAACGCCGGCATCGACGTGAACTCATGGGAGGAGGGTGTTACTGCTGACCCTGTAGGCAACAATGTATACTCATACACCTTCACCGCAACCAATGGCGGTAAGATATGGTTCGGCTTTGTCGCAGACGGCACACGCTACTACCCCCTGTGGGGAGGTGACTGCCCGGCTACATCAGATGATACCGCCGATGCCTCAAAGGCATTTAATAGCAAAAAGCAAAATGGTACCTGCTGGGAATACACCGTCCAGAAAGGCAAATTCTATGCCATCACGGTAGACCTCTCAGCCGGTGACGGCCAGACTACCCCGGTACGCTTCACTGTCTCAGAGACCATGCCGGTATACCCCTCAGGCGTATACAACCTTGACGGATTGCAGCGCTATGACAAGTGGCCGGTACTCTATGTTCAGTCAACGGTACTCAACAACAACCGCATCACCCCTGAGTACCAGATGAACAAAATCAGCGATTCACGTTATGAGCTCGAGTTTACCCTGCGTAACACCAAGACCGAGGGTGCTAACTGGGGCGCCGGTGACTATCCCCTGTCAATCGTAGGCTTTACCAACGCCAACAGCGCTGTCAAGACCTACGTGCAGAACGTCAATGTTACCCTGAACAAGACCCGCGCAAATGAGGGTGCACGCTACAAAGCAGTATGCGAGAAGGGTAGCAACGGCAACTGGAACCTGACCCTCACCCCGGTGAGCGACGAGAAAGAGATGCCCTTCCTGTCAATGATTGGTAAGGAATGGAAACAGCGTACCACCGCCACCACCCCCTTCAACGGCCACAAGACCAGCGAGGGATGGCAAGAGGCTTGGGTACAGTATGACAGCCGCGGCCAACTGCGTCTTGACCGCAACGGCAACGTGATGTACAACACCTGCTGGCCCCCGCGCAACACCATCCTCTTCAAGACTGAGTTTGAGGTTAACGGTGCCAAGAAGGACTTTACCATCAAGTCAGACCAACTGACCTTCAGCGCTGTTGAGTCAAAGACCGGTAAAGAGTGGAAAGAGGATGCCCGCTTTGCAAAATATGCACAGAATGTTGAGGACCTCGACGAGGGCAATCCTACAGAACATGTTGGTAAACTGGCACTGAAAGATGACCGCCGGTATACCCTCTACCGTGCCAAGAACATGTGGGTTAACGGTGAGGTTAAACTCTGGACCGGCTGGGGCGGCGTTTACAGCAAGGACCAAGACGCCAGCGATGACAATGCTTTGGCCAACTGGTCATGGCACTCAAACTGGGGACACTTCGGTGAGGGTATTAATGCCACCGAAATCACTCCCGAGTCATCAGTACAGTTGTCAAACCACGACGGTAACGTTGCATTCGCTGAGCCTACCTTCTTCCAGTATGTAGACTTCTTCTATGAGGAGTCAGATCCCTCAGCCAAGGGCCACAGCGTGCTGTTCACCGAGCTCTCAGAGGGCGGTGCCCAGATTGCTGCTATGTCAACAAGGAGCGATGCCACCAGTGTCAACGAGTATGAGGTAGGTAACTTCCAACCCTCACTCAACTACCTGCAAGGCCTTGACGAGGGTGACCTCAAGAAGGTGACCATCCGCAGCTACGCAACCACCACTGACGGTGACCGCGTCGTTGAGGAGATGATTGCTGATCTGTACAACTGGTCAGCCTCAGAGGGTAATGCCAAGAAGAACAAAGACTTCTACACCCTGTTCCAGACATTGGAGGGGAACGATGAGTTGCCCGGCAATGGTGCTTACACCAACAACAATACTGAGAACAAGTCTGTTGGTAAATGGGTGAAAGATGAGACCTCATACAACAACGGTGACTACTTCTACCGCATGACTGTTGTCCTCACCGACAACAACGGCGTGACCCACACCGTTACCGTGGACTCAAACCCCTTCACCATCTTCAACGCTGAGGAGAAAATCACATGTAATGTATATCAGCTTGTAAAAGTTGGTGAGGAGATGAAGAACGGTGTACGCACCGGTCACTACTACACCTACAAAGGTTCAAAGGCTGATCACTCAGTTCCCGTGCTCCCCGCATACGAGCTGTGGATCCAGAATGACAGCAAGTTTGATACCAATAACGAAGCTTATGACGAGGATGGTAACCTGGTTGGATATATCGATGATACCCACTATGAGTTCACCTACCAGTCACTTGACGAACTGCCCGACTATGGTATGTCAACCGAGGAGGTTGAGGGTGACCCCACAATCTCACAAATGCAGTTCACCGACAAGATTCTTATCGTCGGCAGTGTTCCTTCAGCAAACGTTGTAGAGGGTTACGCCTTTGGCGTTGCCGACAAGGTTGAGACCCCGAATAAGGTTTCAGGCATGAGGAAGTCACCGATCACCGAGCAATATGACCAATCTTGCACGCGTGAGGACAACGAGAACCGCTTCATGCACGTGACACACGTAGGCTCATTTGAGGAGCGTGAGTTCACCCTGTCAATGAAGTATTCAACCTCATTCCTTGACTATGAGGGTAACCTGGTGACCATTGACGGTGCCACCACCACCCCTGTTTCTGCTCAATACACCGTTACGGTTCCCGAGCCCAAGCTGAAAGAGGCCAAGGTACAGGTATTCTATGGTAACACCGACGGTGAGGATACCGATGACGACATCGCACTGTTCAGCTACCGCGGCAAAGACTTCTATGCACGTTACCACAGTGTACGTGACTACATTGAGGTTGAGTTCCCCAACGTATCGAACTTCCTGAAAGAGCGCATTGTCAAGAATAACTTCTTCACCCTGCGCTTGAGCCAGACTGTTGAGGGCGAGCGTCGCGAATGGGATAACGTGTTTGCGTTTACCTCAGACGATACTGCCGATGGCGTTGTTGTAGGTCCCGTTATGCACCCCAGCAACTTCACCGAGAAACGTCAGATGACCCTGATCAGCGACCCCAACTATACCTACTACACACGTTGGGAAGATGGTGAGATCACCCCGATACATGTTACCGAGAATCCTCCCATCAACTTTAACCACGAGATCAAGGATGCATCATGGTTCATCGATGCCAACGGCCACCTCATCTCAAGGTTCACTGTCGTGGTTAAACACACTGACGACTATGTGCCCTCAGACCCGGCTGACAACTTGAGCGATGCCGAGAAGGACAAACACAACTACGTGTTCCACGAGGATAAAGACCTCTATGAGCACTTGCACCATCACGGCGAAAATGACTACTACTATGTAGCAATCGTTGACAAGGACAAGATTGTTGACGGTGACTATGATACCGCAGTTATTGATGCCGACGGTAACGTTACCGATGACGACAACCTGAAACTCCATGATGTTGTAAGCGCACACGACCTCCTTGTAACTGCCAATGGTAAGGGTAAAGAATTCACCATCAGCAAGGACTACGGAGAGTATACCGATGCCAAGCGTCTTGAGGCCAAGGCTGACCACTACTCAAAGCACCTCAATGTGCTTGTAAGCTACCTCTATCCGTTTGCTAACACCGAGACCACGCCTTCTCCCGCTATGGCCAAGAGGCGTGCCGCACAGGACTATACTTCAAACGTCCTGAAGTCAAATCCGGCTGTTGGCGTTGTAAACGGTGACTTTGTTGTGACCTCGCTTGACGAGATTAGCGCTGCCGACCTCGGTAAGGTGATCACCGGTTTCGGTTACATCGAGGTTGAGGGCAACGACGTTGAAATCTATCGCACCGACGGCGTGAAGGTTGCTATTGGCGAAGGCCGCCACGAGGTTGCTTCAGGTGTATATTTGGTACGTCTGAACGGCCGCGTTGAGAAAGTTGTAGTTCGCTAATCCTTATAGATTATCCTACATAAGTTTGCAGGGGGGCGCATCCACGCGATGCGCCCCCCTGACTTTGGTTGAGGCATTTTTTGTATCTTTGTGGACGATATGAGTTTGTATAAGCGAGAGGATTTTGAGCTTATGGCCCCCGTCGGGAGCTATGAGAGTTTGCAGGCGGCCATCGCCGCGGGTGCCGATGCGGTGTATTTTGGCGTCGAGGGGCTGAACATGCGTGCCAAGTCAAGTGTCAACTTTACCCTGGACGACCTCAGGCAGATTGTGGAAATTGCCCGTGAGGCCGGCATCAAGACCTACCTGACGGTCAACACCATTATATATGACGAGGATGTCGACACCATGCACGCCATTGTCAACGCCGCCAAGGAGGCGGGTGTAACGGCGATTATCGCGTCGGACCTCGCCGTCATAACATACGCGCGCAGTTGTGGCGTTGAGGTGCACATCTCAACGCAGGTCAATGTCAGCAACACCGAGGCCGTTCGCTTCTTTGCAGCATGTGCCGACGTTATGGTGCTGGCGCGTGAGCTGAACCTTGACCAGGTGGCACGTATCCACCGCAACATCATCGAAGAGGGCATCACGGGCCCCAACGGCAAACCGGTGCGCATCGAGATGTTCTGCCACGGTGCCCTTTGCATGGCCGTTAGTGGCAAATGCTACCTGAGTCTGCACCAGCTCAACTCAAGCGCCAATCGCGGTAGTTGCACACAGATTTGTCGCCGCGGATACACCGTCACCGACCGTGACACCGGCGAGCAGCTTGCCGTTGAGAACCAATATATAATGTCGCCTAAGGACCTGAAGACGGTACATTTCCTGGACCGTATGGCGGCCGCCGGGGTGCGCGTCTTCAAGATTGAGGGTCGCGCACGTCCCGCCGAGTACGTCAAGACGGTTGTTGAGGTGTATAACGATGCGCTGAATGCCCTGTGCAACGACACCTACTCCCCTCGCCTTGTCGAGGAGTGGGACCGCTCGTTGGCCAAGGTGTTTAACCGCGGTTTTTGGGACGGTTATTACCTGGGGCAGCGGCTTGGTGAGTGGTCGTCAAAGTATGGCTCATCAGCTACCCGCGTCAAGGAGTATGCCGCTAAAGGGGTTAGGTACTATCCCCGCCTGGGAGTCGGAGAGTTCAAGCTTGAGGCCGGCGAAATCTCGGTAGGGGACGAGGTAATTGTCAGCGGTCCCGTCACCGGCGCGCTGATATTTACCGTCAAGAGCATCCACACCGACAAAAATGTGAAGACCGCCCGCAAGGGGGAGGCCTTCTCAATCCCCGTCCCGGCCAAGATTCGTCCCAGTGACCGATTATACCGCTGGGTGAACAAGGAGGCTGACGCGCATGAGGCAGGGAGGCAATGAGGTATGAGCAGGATTTTTGCAATCATGACAGCACTGATGGTTACCGCCGCCGTGTGGGCTGAGGAGATGCGCCCGGCGCGCTGGAGGGCCGGGGAGCCCGTGGGCGCCGATTATCCCGAGGATGCAACTTGGGTAAAGGCCATGGAGATTGATGACGCAACCTTCAGGCGCATGCGCGGTAAGTCGTTCCCCAAGGGGTGCACCGTCAATCGCGAGGATTTGCGCCTTATCGAAGCAGTGCACAGCAACGGTCGCGGAAAACGCATGATGGGGGAGATAGTTGTCAACAAGGCTATCGCCGATGACGTTGTGGCCGTGCTTCAGGAGCTTGAGGCTGCCGGTTATCCCATTGAAAGGATGGTGCTGATTGACAATTATGACGCCAACGATGCCAAATCAATGGCCGCCAACAACACATCGGGCTTCTGCTTCCGCACCATTGCCGGCAGCACGCGCCTGTCGACCCACGCACAGGGATTGGCTATTGACATCAACCCCCTGTATAATCCATGGGTGAAGGTCAAAGACGGGAAAACCGCGGTGAGCCCCGAGGAGGGGCGTCCGTATGCCGACCGCACACAGGTTACCCCCTATACCATCACGCCTGACGGTGAGGCCTACAAGATATTTTCGCGACACGGATTCACCTGGGGTGGCAGTTGGCGCAGCATCAAGGATTATCAGCACTTCGAGAAGAAACCTCTGAAAGCCACCCGGCCGCGGGCCCTGCAGCCCGGCGACCGCGTTGGGGTTGCCGCCCCCGGGTCAGCCACCACCACGGGCACCCGCCACGGGCTGGAGCATGCGCTGCGCACAATGGGATATGAGCCGGTGATCGCGTCACATACCTACGGGCGTCACGGCCTGGCCTCGGGAACTGTTGAGGAGCGTGCGGCGGACCTCAACAAACTGTTGCGCGACACCACTGTGCGCGCCATCGTTGCCCTGAGGGGTGGATATGGCACCGCGCAGCTGTTTGACGCTCTCGACTCATCCGCCCTGAAGGCGGACCCGAAATGGATAGTCGGGTTCAGCGATATCACGGCCCTGCACGGGTGGGCCCTTGCAAACGGCGTGCAATCGGTCCACGGCCCGGTGGCAAACCAGATTGAGGGGCATCTCGGCAAAGATGACCGCCTGGGGGATGCCGTTGCTGCCCTTGACACACTGCTTAAGGAGGCCGTGCAACCCACCGTTACCCATACCGCCCATCCTCATAATTTGCCCGGGACAACCTGCGGGGTGTTGCAGGGTGGCAACTGGATTGTGGCAAATAACCTTGCGCAAACACCCTGGGACCTGCTGAACGTTGGTGAGGATGATGATATCATCCTTTTTTTTGAGGAGACCAATGAGAGCATACCCGCCGTTGAGCGCATGCTGGTGAGGTTGCACCAGGCCGGCATCCTCGGGCGAGTGCGCGGGTTGATATTCGGACACATGGACTCATACCGCGCAAACGAGGGGTTCAAGACCATGGAGGATGCCATAGCCCATCACTTGCGCGAGTGGAGATACTATGACGATGCCCGCGCTCAGGAGGGTTTGCGGCCCATAGTATTCAATTTTCCCGTTGGTCACGGACGCAACAACATGCCATTGATTGAGGGCGCCCGAGTCTTCTTGTCGGCGACTCCTCAGGGCGTTACCCTCGCTGATGCCGACCGAGTGTTGCAACCTAAACCATCCCTCCCCGATGTAGAAGAGGGTGAAGAAGAGGAGGCGGATGACGAAGAAGAACTCCTATAATTTCGCAACGACAAAAAATAGATTTGCAGGATAAAAATAAATAGCTTATCTTTGCAACGCAAAACCCGATGGTGAGCATAGCTCAGTTGGTTAGAGCGTCGGATTGTGGTTCCGAAGGTCGAGGGTTCGAAACCCTCTGTTCACCCAAAGCAAATGAGGCTGTCCAAACGGACAGCCTCATTTGCTTTAATTTAGTCCTAATCACAAACCGCAGCATTGCAACCGCTTTGCGGTTG
>CAYMNF010000067.1:0-10465 GCA_964391735.1 uncultured Bacteroides sp.
TCGGTGCCGGTGAGAAGATTTTCCACACCACATCTACCATGTTCCCCTTCATCTTTGTAGGTATTGCAGCAGCAATTGTAATGGTATTTGTGATACTGCGTAGCGGACACTTCGTATTCGGTATGTCAAAGAATTACTATTAATTCCCTTGATACCAAAGTATAATAGAAATCTAATAATTTAAACAATTAAATAACTATGGCACAAAACACAAAAGCACCCAGAATACTTATCATCTACACCGGTGGTACCATCGGTATGGTAGAGACGCCCAACGGGCTGCAACCCTTTGACTTTTCACACCTCATGGACAATGTTCCCAAGATTGGTCAGTTAGGATATGAGATTGAGAGCGTTCAGTTCCCGCAGCCCATTGACTCGTCAAACATGAACCCGAACTATTGGAGTCAGATAGTAAAACCGATTGCCGAGCGATATGACGACTTTGACGGATTTGTAGTCCTCCACGGTACCGACACCATGGCCTACACGGCATCTGCACTGTCGTTTATGTTGCGAAACCTGCGCAAGCCGGTTGTCATCACCGGGTCACAGCTTCCTATTGGCGACACCCGTGAGGACGGTACTGAGAACCTTATCTCGGCCCTTGAGGTAGCTGCCGCCAAGGATGAGAATGGCGACCCGATGATTCAGGAGGTTGTAATATCCTTCCAGGACTACATCGTACGCGGTTGCCGCTCAACCAAGTTTACCTCAACCGGTTTCCACGCCTTCAAGAGCTTTAACTACCCGAATCTGGGCACCATTGACTTGCATATCGACTACAACAAGCCCTATCTGATGCGCCATGACACCGGGCTGCCTCTTGACCCGTTCTACGCTATGGACCCCAACATCCTGGTGATGTGGCTCTATCCCGGTATCACCGAGGATGTAGTGAAGGCTCAACTTGCTACCCCGGGTATTAAGGGCGTGATACTGCGCACTTTCGGTGCCGGCAATGCCCCCACCGAGCAGTGGTTCCTCAATGACCTGAGCGATGCCGTAAGCCGCGGTTTGATAATTTACAACGTTACACAATGTCTTAATGGCGGCGATGAGCAGAAGCGCTATTATACCGGTGATATGTTGGCAAAGGCCGGCGTAATCTCAGGATACGACATTACAGTTGAGGCTGCCGTCACCAAGATGATGTATCTGCTTGGTACCGGCATGACGACCGACCAAATCAAGCAGTATCTTACCACACCTATCGTGGGCGAGATGACAGTTGATTAATCTCCTTTGTTAACAGCATATAGTGCGGGCTCCCCCAATTGCGGAGGGCCCGCACTTTGCATTTTTATTACCGAGGGCACGGCAAAGTTGAATCAAATAGCGGAAAGTTGGTATTTGCTGTTGTTGTATAAAGAAAATTAGCGTACCTTTATGCCGGATAAAAAAAGCCTTTTTACCACCCGACAACCATTCAGCACTATGCTTCTGCATAACTTCCTAAAGACCCGCCGCACGGTTCGCCGCTTCAGTGACAAACCTGTTGACACAGAGATGATTGACAGGCTGTTGGACGAGGCAGCCCAGGCCCCTAACACCGGCAATCTACAAACCTATTGTGCCGTTGTAACCGACACCCCCGAGGGGGTTAAGGAGTTGGCCCCGGCACATTACAACCAACCTGCAGCCGCCAATGCCCCGGTTATCGTCACATTCTGTGCCGACTGCAACAGGGTCGCAAAGTGGTATGGACAAAGGGAGGCCGATGTTGAAAGTTTTGACAACCTTGAGGGTCTGTTAGGTGCCATGGTCGATGCGACGATATTCGCTCAGCAGTTTGTGGTGGCTGCCGAGGGGCGTGGCCTGGGCACCTGCTATTTGGGCACCACGCTGTATGAGCCCGCGTTGGTGGCAAAGATATTGGATTTGCCGAAGCGCGTTGTGCCTGTGGTGGCTGTATCTGTGGGCTGGCCCGCTGAGTCTGAGGCTGACGGCAAACCCACCGAGCGTCTGCCCCTAAGGGCTGTGGTTCATCACGGTAAATATCGTGATTTTAACCCCGAGGATATCGATGAAATTTATGCCGAGGTTGAGAAGAACCCTCAGTCTGAAACCTTCATCAAAGAGAATAACGTCAAGACCCTGGCACAAGTCTTTGCTCAGGTGCGTTATCCACGTTCTGCCGCTGAGGCCAACTCTGCAAGATTGGCTGAGTTCCTACGGGCCAACAACATTCAAATTCCCTGAGAGGACACTCTAAGAAAATAACCTAAAATCATTCTATAACCATTAAAAACCAAGAATTCAGCGTAATGAAAAAACACAATTTCTACGCCGGGCCGTCAATCCTGACCCCGTACACTATCCAAAAGACTGCCGACGCCGTGCTCAACTTTGCTGACATGGATCTCTCTATTTTGGAAATCTCACACCGCAGCAAACAGTTCCAAGCCGTTATGGATGAAGCCCAGGCTTTGGTAAAGGAGTTGCTGAATGTTCCTGAGGGTTATTCAGTGCTGTTTATCGGCGGTGGCGCAAGCCTTGAATTCTGCATGGTACCCTATAACCTGCTCAAAAAGAAAGCAGCCTATCTTGACACCGGTGTGTGGGCCAACAAGGCTATCAAGGAGGCAACACTCTTTGGCGAGGTTGATGTTGTTGCATCTTCAAAAGACAAGAACTACAACTACATCCCCCGCGACTACACCGTTCCCCAGGATGCTGACTACTTCCACTATACCACCAACAACACTATATACGGTACCGAGATTCGCAAAGACCCGGATGCCGGCAACGTACGCCTGGTAGCCGATATGTCATCAGACATCTTCTCACGTCCCGTTGATGTCAGCAAATATGACCTGATTTATGCCGGTGCACAGAAGAACCTTGCACCCGCCGGTGTTACCATAGTAATTGTACGCGATGAGGCCCTCGGCCACGTTGACCGTCCCATCCCCACCATGCTCAACTATGAGACACACACCAAGAAGGCCTCAATGTTCAACACCCCGCCGGTACTCCCCATCTACTCTGCCTTGATGACCCTGCGTTATTACAAGGAGATTGGCGGTATACCCGAAATGCAACGCCGCGACGAGGAGAAGGCTGCCATCCTGTACAACGCCATCGACAGCTCAAAGATGTTTGTTGCCACAGTTCCCAACCCTGAGGACCGTTCGTTGATGAACGTTTGCTTCGTTCTGCAGCCCCAGTATCAGGATAAGGGTCTCGAGGAGAAGTTTGTTGCCTTCTGCGGCGAGCGCGGCATCGTTGGTATCAAGGGTCACCGCTCGGTTGGCGGTTTCCGCGCATCACTCTACAACGCACTGCCCAAAGAGAGCGTTGAGGTGCTGGTACAAGCCATGAACGATTTTGAAAAGGAAAATGCCTGAGGCCATGAAAGTACTTATTGCTACTGAGAAACCGTTTGCCCCGGTTGCTGTAGAGGGCATGAAGAAGGTGTTTGAGGATGGCGGCCTGGAGGTTGTTATGCTTGAAAAGTATACCGACAAGGCTGACTTGCTCAAGGCTGTTGCTGACGTTGATGCCATGGTGGTACGTTCTGACAAAGTTACCCCTGAGGTGGTTGACGCTGCCAAAAATCTAAAGATTATTGTTCGTGCCGGTGCCGGCTATGACAACATTGACCTTGAAGAGACCAAAAAACGCGGTATCGTTGTGGAGAATACACCGGGTCAAAATTCAAATGCCGTTGCCGAGTTGGTATTTGGCATGGCAGTGCTGATGGCCCGCAACAACTATAATGGCAAGGCCGGAACCGAGCTCAAGGGGAAACGCCTTGGCATCCACGCCTTCGGGCAGGTGGGCCGCAATGTTGCCCGCATCGCCAAAGGGTTCGGCATGGAGGTTTCTGCTCTGGATCCCTATTGCCCCGATGAGGTTATGGTTGAGGCCGGTGTTATCCCCGTGCACTCTGTTGAGGACCTCTACAAGAACAATGAATATGTATCATTGCATATTCCCGCTACCGCCGAGACCAAAAAGTCTGTAGGCGAGAAACTGGTAGAGCTCATGCCCAAAAACGGCGTCCTGATCAACACCGCCCGTAAGGAGGTTATCGATGAGGAGGGCCTGGTTGAGGCTATGCGCAAGCGTGCCGACATCAAGTATGTTGCTGACATTCGCCCCGACATTGCCGACGCTATGACCGAGGAGTTTGCCGAGCGCGTATTCTTCACCCCCAAGAAGATGGGTGCCCAGACTGCCGAGGCTAATATCAACGCCGGGTTGGCAGCTGCTCGTCAGATTGTTGCCTTCTTCAAGGACGGCTGTACCAAATTCCAGGTAAATAAATAATCTCTTTATTATAAGCTATGCCCGGGGCTTTGTCCCCGGGCTACTTTTTTCTTTATACTACGCCTCAATAGCCATAACAATGATGGAACTCAATTCAAAAATTTATGTTGCCGGACACCGCGGTATGGTTGGCTCGGCCATAAAACGCCGCCTTGAGGCGTTGGGATACAACAACATCATCACCCGCACACACGCTGAACTGGATTTGACGAATCAGCGTGAGGTTGAGCGATTTTTTGATGCCGAAAAGCCCGAGTACGTTTTCCTGGCTGCGGCAAAGGTCGGGGGTATCGCAGCAAATGCCGCCTCGCCGGCCGACTTCATGTACCAGAACATGATGATAGAGATGAATGTAATACATGCTGCCTGGATGGCTGGCGTAAAGAAGTTGGAATTCTTAGGCTCATCATGTATATATCCGCGATTGGCCCCGCAGCCCATGAAGGAAGATTGCTTGCTGACTTCCTCCCTCGAGCAGACCAATGAGGCATACGCTCTTGCTAAAATTTCAGGGCTAAAGTACTGCGAATATCTCAACCGCCAATACGGCACCGACTATATCTCGGTGATGCCTACAAATCTTTATGGCCCCGGTGACAATTATCATCCCGAAAACTCGCATGTGCTGCCTGCAATGATTCGGCGTTTCCATGAGGCGAAGCAGACCGGTGCGACCGAAGTTGTTTGCTGGGGAGACGGCACCCCCATGCGTGAATTTCTGTACGTTGATGACTTGGCCGACCTGTGTGTTTTTCTGATGAACAATTATTCAGGGAACGAAACCGTTAACGCCGGGACAGGTGAGGAACTCCCCATCGGACGTCTTGCGCACTTGGTGGCTGATGCAGTGGGGTACAAAGGCAATATTGTCTGGGACACAACACGTCCCAACGGCACACCCCGCAAGTTGCTTGATGTCAGCAAAGCCTTTGGCATGGGCTGGCGACCCACCACCTCCCTTGAGAGTGGTATAGCCTTGGCATATCAGGATTTCCTGACTACCAAGGCTCGCGGTTGCTGAAGAAAATTTCAGCTATTTTATCGTGGGCGGTTACCCCCGCTACCGGTTGTGCGTGCCGTAACCGATGTGGTGGAAGTGTCCGATTTTAAGGTGTAGGAAGAGCCGGTTGTAAGCCCCGGGCAGGTGATGAGTACTGAACTGCCGCTGCTCCCTCCCGGACGGTTGCCTCCACTACCGGATGTCCCGGTATAGTTTGTCGGTATTTTAAAGACGGCAAGTGTATTTCCGTCCTTGTCTGAAAGGTATACCTCGTTGTCGGCCTTAACGGTTGAGGATGCTGAGACATACGGTTGGATTGACCCTGACGTACTTGACGGGACAGAATTATTTCCTCCGACTGCCAACAGTGTCCCTCCGTTGAAGATGACAGTGTACCCTTCCTCCTCATTGGCATCAATACCACACTCGGGCGAGCGGGCTCCGAATGCCATAACATAGCCACCGTCAAGATACAGGTTGCCGTTTGAGTCCAGCCCGTCGTTCCCGGTTGAGATGACGGTTATTGTACCTCCTTTTATATACATATTGCCGGCAGAGTTTATTGCGTCATCGGTAGCATTGACCGTGATCTCGCCGCCATTGACTGTAAGGATAGCCTTGCTCTCGATTCCCTCGGCACCGTTCCCGGTAGTTGTAACTGTAATTGTGCCACCGTTGATGTTTACATTTCCATCAGCCTTGATGCCTTTGGGTGATGATTTTTGGTCGCTGTCAAGCCGGTCGGTATTGCCGGTATAGTTGTTGTTGAGAGTGCCGTTGACGTATGCAACCACGCCGCCCGAGGTTACGATATCCATCGTGCCGTCATCGATGGTGAGGATACCGTCACAGTTTATGCCTTTTCCGCCCCCACCGGTCGCCGTTAGAGACATGGTTCCTCCGGTAATGGTGATATCTTCGTCGCTCCCAAGACATGCGGATGCCTTGGTCTTGTTCTTTGATGAGTCCCAAATGCCGTTCCCTGAGACTTTGGCCACGATCTCTCCACCCGATACCAGCATCGGGCCTTCGCATTTCATACCCTTAGCTGCATCTGCTGATACGTTGATATTCAGCGTTCCACCTGAGACGGTGATTGAGCCGGTGTCTTCTGCCTCACGGTCAGCGTCATCCTTGAATGATACCTGAATGCCGTCATCCCCGACATTGGCTATATTCAGGGAGCCGCTTTTCATCAGGAAGTACTGATTGCAATTGATGCCGTCCTTTACAGCTGATACTATATTTAAATCGCACTTTGACACCTCAACATATTCTTTTGCATATATGGCATGGGCGGTATTGCCAAAGATATTCAGAGAGCCTTCTCCCTTAAACTCGGGGTGTCCCTTGCACACGAAACAACCTTTCTGCGTGCCGGATGCACAATCGCGAATGGTATTTGACATGCCCGCAAGTATCTTCACCGCCACACGTTTACCGATTTGGATATCAAGGGGCGCACCCGTTGTGGAGGTAAGGTCAAGATTGTCAAGTTCAAGCGTTGCTTTGTATGAACCGCAAAGAGTTAGCGACCCGTCGTTGCACTTGCCGGATAGACGATAGGTGATTTCCCCACAGTTGTCGGCAGAGACGTCAGGAGATTGCGTCAGGACGACATTTCCATCGCTCACGGTGGCATCGACGTATCGTGCTATATTCCCCGCAATCCTGACCTGCGCATCAGAATCGCTGTACTTTACCGTTACCAAATTGGGAGATATTTCTGAGTCATCAACCCACATGTCGGTGTCATCACCAAGGAGGAATTCCTTTCCTAAAACAGTGAGGGTTTTTCCCGCACCAAATTGCATGGTGCCAACTTCTGAGGCGGGGAAAGAGTAGATGACACCTCCTTTACTGATGTTGAACGTTTGCGCTAAAGATGAAACTGCAGCAAGGATAGGTATAGTGATGGAAAGAGCTAAACGTCTCATTTGGTCAAAATATATTTGTGGATTGCGTCACTGCTTTTAAATATGTATATGCCCTCAGCCGGTATAGCCTTTTGGGCTTCTTCAAAAGTCGTGTATCTGCCGATGTAAATGCCCCCAGGAGTATAGACATCCACTGCAGATTTAGACACCCGGCAAGGGGACAAGGAGGCCGGTTTATCTGAGAACGCCATTGTGGAGAGCTCATCATAGGGTAATGAAATTTCCCCCTGATTTGTGTATAACTTCAGGTTGTTATCTACAACTCTCATTGAAAGCCCCTCGGCATTCACAACCGTTGTTTTCCCATCTTTATGTACAATCTCAAGGGTGGGGAACTCAAAGCCGAAGCTTGTCCCAACCCCAAATAAACATAACAGGATAAATATGACTTTTTTCATCTCCTCAAATATTCTTAGCATTTCTCTTATTTCTTATTGTAGGCCCAACTCGGCACGCAGTTTTTTGGTGAGTTTGGCAACTACCTCATTAAACGAGTGGTTAATGAGTTCTGTCACAAGTTGTTCGGGCAATTGGGTAAAGTGAATCTGATTCCAATATTTCTTATTCCAATGGAATGCCGGCTCAATTTTGCGTATGTACTTATCCCTTAGCTCAACAGCCCGGTCAGCGTTGCACTTCAGTACCAGAAGATTACTGCCGTCAGTCAGTAAGAAAGCAAAAATCTTATTGCCAATCTTATATGCAATATCTGGACTCCCGAATTCAATGAACGGTGTTTCCTCCGTGACCTCCGGGTGTATTGACAGGCACACCTCTCGTACTTCTTCAATATTCACTTTTTCAGGGTTTTGTAACTACAAAGATAATCAAACTTCTAACTTAACCCTCTTTTTAACTAAGATAAAATTTTCTTACTTTTGTCTTATGGAAGCAGAGAACGTAGAAAGATGCGGGTGGTGTGGCGATGACCCACTTTACTGTGAATATCATGATAAAGAGTGGGGGAGACTTACCCACGATGACACCAAACTCTTTGAGTTGCTGGTACTTGAGGGGGCCCAGACCGGGTTGTCATGGCTTACAGTGTTGAGGCGACGAGAAGGGTATCGTGAGGCTTTCCACCACTTCAACGTGGAACGTGTGGCGCAGATGAATGAACAGGACGTCGAATGCTTGCTTCAAAACCCCGGGATAATACGCCATCGCAAAAAGATTGAGGCTGCTATTAAAAACGCAAGGTGCTTTATATCGGTGCAACAGCAGTTCGGAAACTTTTATAATTATATCCTTTCCTTTCTTCCGCAGGGAAAGCCCATTGTCAATCATCCCCGGCGTTTGGAGGATGTACCTGTAACCTCCCCGGTGTCAGATGCCCTGGCAAAGGATCTGAAGAAACGTGGTTTTACCTTTGTAGGCGCAACAATCTGTTACGCATTTCTTCAAGCCGCCGGGTTCGTCAATGACCATTTAGAAAGCTGTAGCTTTAAGAATGGAAATCTTTATTGTCACTTCTGTCCGGAGTTTTCCCTATCAAGATGTGACAGACCCCACTGAAGCAGTGGATTCGCTGCATCAAGAAACGTCTTGCCGTAGGGAGTGAGACAGTATTGAGTGCGCGGCGGGACTTCGGGCAGTACCCTGCGGCTAATCAAATCCTCCGCAACAAGGGTTTTCAGAGTCTGGGAAAGCATCTTTGGGGAAATATCAGGGATCTCACGCCCCAATTCACCGAAGTGTTTTGGCTCACCACTACTCAAGGTGAACATCACCAACAGCGGCCATTTTGCCGATAAAACAGCGAGGACGCTGCGGATAGGGCATCCGGCAACGTCCTCGGCATATTTCTTTAGTTCTTTCATGCTATCTCAGCGTCAGTAGCTGTCCATTGTTCAAGGCTACCGGCTTTAACCTGAATGCAAATCTCGGTTAAGTCAGTCTCAGCGTGGAGTTTACGCTTGGCAGCGGGGGCTACGCGCAACCAATCACCGGCCTCGAGAGCTACTTTCTCATCGTCGATTTCCATGAACCCTTTCCCTGAAACAATATAATAAATCTCCTCATTCTGCTTGTGGCTGTGATAGAAGGTATCACTGTGCCTGCAGGCAGATTATTGATTGAAATTTCAGCTCCGGTAAGCTTAAGGGTGTCATGCAACTCAACGCGCGGTTCGCCGGCAGGTACATGGGTTTTAGTGTAGTTACTCATATTTTATTGAATTTTAGTAAGTGATTGTGGATGCAAAAATAATAGCTCCCGGTTTATCGGTCAAGTAGTTACCCATAAGTTACTACCTCATTTTTTCCCATGCCTGATGTTAATATTCCGTAATTGATAGCTCACCACAAAAACGTTTCACTCAGGCATCCAGTAGTAAAAAGGCTTCTCTCGTCTATTCTTAAGCCACTTACGCAACTCTGGAAGAGTCTTTACACCATCCGCAATCACAGCCTCATAATACTCAACACCATGTATCTCTTCAGTATCCGGGGTCTCATATTTCAGTCTTAGGATTGTAGTGCGCAATTCAGCAGTTAACTTAGCGCATATTCCTTCAGCCATCCGCTCAAAATATCCGTCATACTTACTTTTCTTTTCAATATGGATGATGTCAATCTGCCAAATCTCCTCCGCAGCCATCTGATACTTCAGGTGCCATGCTACGCAACGCTCATCAGTGTGCAAGCCGTTGATGCACTTAATCTCTATAACGCCTGGTACCTTTGCCATCTGAGCGGCAACCGCAAAACTCTGTTCAACCGTTATCCCCTCAGAATAAACATGTAAATCAATGTCCCGATGCTTGGCAATAAGCCCCATCTTAACAGAACCCACAAGACGAACCTCAGCACCGGCCCCTTCCCATATCCGGCAAATACCCGACTCCTCCAGTACCCTGAAAGCCCTTTCCGAGGCTTTTTCAGACAACTCAATATAATTCATACCTATTTGCTTAAAAATAAATCTGCAAAGATAAAGAAACTTACAAGAAAACCACCCATTACCCAACCCTTTTCACCTCCCGAACGCCAAAGTCATTTAAAAACCGGTCGCAACCCATAACTGATGAAAAATATTAGAAAAAGAGAATACCCACTCTTCCCTCCACAACCTCCTGTAACTCAACCAAATAGCATTTTACTTACCCCAATACACAACAACCTTCAACAAAAAAGTCACCAAAAACCGAAAAAAAATTTGCACACATCAAATAAACGACATACCTTTGCACCGTCAAAGACAAGGTGCCATAGCTCAGTTGGTAGAGCAAAGGACTGAAAATCCTTGTGTCCCC
>CAYMNF010000068.1:0-10158 GCA_964391735.1 uncultured Bacteroides sp.
GAGAAGTTTTACGGCAATTTTGCCCCTAACACAATTTTTTGTAAATTTGCACGATATTATATAAACAAGGGAGACACCTCCCCGGGGTGCTTTTTTGAGAGGCCTCCGCACCGTGGTGTGTCCTTGTCTTCTAAATATTTACGAACCAACATTTAATTGAGTAAATGCGATTTAAAATATTTTGTTTGCTGTCTGTTTGCCTGACCTTAGCCCTCAGCGCACAGGCTTCTCAGCTCACCGTGACATCAACCTCGGGCCAGCTGTCAGGACAGATTACCGACCCCTCGGCCGTAACGTCGCTGACTGTTAACGGTACCATAGATGTCAGGGATCTTGAGTTTATAGAGCAAAAACTGCCGGCTTTGCAGACATTGAATCTGGAAAATGCCACCATCACCTCCCTGCAAAACTACCGCAACCTGCAGTCTTCACAACAGACATTTTCGGCAAATGAGTTGCCGTCAATGATTTTCACCGGCTCAAAGATCAGTTCGATAGTTCTGCCCAAAAACCTGCGCACAATCAGCCCGGGGGCACTTTCCAACACCAACATCACTTCAATCGTCATCCCCACAACCGTTACCCAGATAGGTGCAGCGGCTTTCCAAGGTTGTGACAAGTTGAAGAGCGTAACTGTCCCTGCGTCAGTGACTACCGCCGGCGAGAATATGTTTGACGGGTGTATAGCGTTGAAATCAGCAACCTGGTTGGCCCCTGATATGCCCAACCGCGCTTTTGCCGATTGTGTGTCCCTGACAAAGGTTACACTGGGTGACAACGTCCACTCAATCGGCAATGAGGCTTTCTTGGGCTGTACCGACCTCACGACTGTTGACGGGTTCGGCACCACGTTCCGCTCAATCGGTGACCGCGCATTTTGGGGCACCGGTATCACCGAGATTGACCTGTCAAACTCAACCTGGATGTCATCAATTGGCGAGGGAGCCTTCGGTCAATGTAAAAACCTTGAGAAAGCCTACTTCCCTGAGGCTGTCGAGCAGGTTGGCGCATCGGCATTCCTCTCAGACACCTCCCTTACCGACCTCACCGGCATGCAGAGCATCAAGACCGTGCCTACCGCCATGTTGATGAACGCGTCAGCCGTTACCAACAGCACGGTCCTTGGCCGCCATGCCACCGAGGTTGAGCCGTACGCACTCTATAACGATGCCTCGATAAGCGAACTGTATCTGCCCACCAACCTCGCATCAATCGGCGATGAAGCGTTTGCCGGAATGGACGGGCTGAAGGAGATGAAGGGCAGCAACATGCAACAGGTGCCCGAGCTCGGTACTGATGTCTGGGGGGACCTTAACCGCCCTGACATAACCCTGGTTGTCAACAAAGACATGGCCGACGAGTTTAAAAGCACACCGGTGTGGCAAGATTTTGCCATGAATATCGGGGAGCCTGACGGCAATGGCGATATAATCTCGCTGGACCCGGCACAGGTTGTTGAGCCCGGGCTGGAGGTGACCATGCGTGGCGACATCCTCTACATTGCCACTGCTCAAGAAAACGCACTGGGCAAGGTTGCCGTATATGATATTGACGGGCGCTTGCTGGCGGTTGTCAACAGCCACACCAACACTGCCGAGTTTGACACTCGCCGTTGGCCGTCAACAAACATCTTCATTGTAAACACAGCATTGGGCAACGCCAAGATAGCACGTAACTTCTGACGTCATACCCCCGGCCGACAATGGGAAAAAACAAGCTGAAGAAATTTGCCGAGTTAGAGGGAATGGGGTGTGTATATCAATACCCCTTCCGCACTTTATCCCCCGGGGCTCCCTGCCCCATGCGCGGAAAGTGGCACAGCGAGGTCTTTAAGAACGACAACCCCATTGTGCTTGAGTTAGGGTGCGGGAAAGGGGAATACACCGTTGGCCTGGCCCGGGAGTTTCCCGACAAAAATTTTATTGGCATAGACATCAAGGGCGCAAGGATGTATACCGGCGCCAAGACAGTTGAGCAACAGGGATTGAGGAATGCTGCATTTCTGCGCACCTCCATCGAGTTGCTTGACCGTTTTTTTGCCCCCGGTGAGGTTGCCGAAATTTGGATAACCTTTGCCGACCCGCAGATGAAGAAGCGCAACAAGCGCCTAACCGGTACACGTTTCCAGGAGATGTACCGCCGCATTTTGCCCGAACAGGGTGGTGTGTTGCACCTCAAGAGCGACAGCCCGTTCCTCACCACCTACACCCATGATGTCATCAAGCTCAACAATCTGCCACTGCTTGCGCGCATTGCCGATGTGCACAATACCGAGCTGGCCGACGAGCATAGGCATCTCGACAGCATACTGACGCACTATGAGCGCCAATGGATTGACCGCGGCCTTTCCATAAAATACCTCAGTTGGATGCTTCAGCCCGGTGAGGCACTCATTGAGCCTGAGAGTGACCCAGAGCCTGACACATACCGCAGCTATGCACGCGGCACATTGCAGATGAATATTGCCCCGTCTGAGAACTAAATTACCGAATCACCGCTAACAAACTGAATATCAATGTCAGAGACCCTATACCCAAAACTCATCCTTGAAGCACTTGAGACGGTGCGCTACCCCGGTACCGGCAAGAACATAGTTGAAGCCGGCATGGTAGAGGATGACATGCGCATTGACGGACGCAAAGTCAGTTTCTCGCTGATATTTGACAAGTCAACCGACCCGTTCATACGATCGCTGATAAAGTCGGCGCAGGCGGCCATCCACACCTACATCGCACGCGACATTGAGGTTGACATCAATGTAAAAACCCGTCAACCGGCTCCCAAGCCTGCCGAGACCCCGTTGAAGGATGTCAAGAATATAATAGGAATAAGTTCGGGTAAAGGTGGTGTCGGAAAATCAACCGTAGCTGCCAATCTTGCCGTGAGCCTTGCCCGCCAGGGGTATAAGGTTGGCCTGTTGGACGCTGATATTTTCGGCCCCTCGGTACCCAAAATGTTCGGCGTTGAGGATGAGCAGCTGTTCTTGCACAACGTTGACGGCAGGGATCTGATTATCCCCATTGAAAAATATGGTGTCAAGTTGCTGTCAATCGGTTTCTTGGTTGACAAAAACCGCGCAGTGATGTGGCGTGGCACCATGGCGTCAACAGCCCTCAAGCAGCTGATTTCTGACGCTGACTGGGGTGAGCTTGATTACTTTTTGATTGATATGCCCCCCGGCACAAGCGATATACACCTGACGCTGGTGCAGACACTGCCCCTGACCGGGGTGGTTGTTGTGACAACGCCGCAGGAGGTTGCCCTGGCCGATGCCCGCAAGGGTATAGCAATGTTCAAGGATGACAAAGTGAACGTCCCCGTCCTCGGGATAATAGAGAATATGGCTTGGTTTACCCCTGAAAGACACCCCGAGGAGAAGTACTTCCTGTTTGGGAAAGACGGGGGTGTGAAACTTGCTGAGGAAACGGGGGTAAAGTTGTTGGGACAAATCCCTGTGGTAGCCGACATAGCCCGGCAGAGCGACAACGGTTCACCCATTGCCCTTGAGGACTCTATAACCGGCGAGGCCTTCCGCCATGTAGCCCGCGAGTTGACAGAGGCGGTTGAACGCCGCAACAGCGAGCTGCCACCCACCTCAAAAGTTGAGACCCACTAACTTTCAACATCCTACTCTGCCTCATTTCCAATCCCTATAAGCAAAACCCTCAATGAAGAAATTTTCCCTAATATTCACGGCTGCGGTTCTTACCCTTGCAGTGTGCCACGCCGCCATACCCGGGGGATATTACAATGACCTTGACGGCATAACCTCACCCTCGCAGCTGAAGACGGCCTTGTGCAACATCATAAATCCACACACCGCACCGGGCAGCTCCTCGGCCTACAGCTCATACTATAACAACCTGCCTACCTACTTCCGCCAGACCGACGTTAAGCCTGAGACTGACTTTTGGTGGGATATGTACAGTGACATGGACGTCAACATCAACGGCCAGTTCGGGCAGTATATGAACCGTGAGCACTCCTTCCCGAAGAGCTGGTGGGGAGGCTCCACCTCTATCCCCGCCTATGTTGACCTCAACCACCTGTACCCCGGCAATGCGCGGGCCAACCAGGCCAAAAGCAACTATCCGCTGGGCGAGGTCAACCTCAGCGAGGCTGTCAATTTCAATAACGGTGTGTCAATAATAGGATATGCCGTTACCGGACAAGGTGGCGGTGCCAAATATGTTTTTGAACCGGCTGATGAATACAAAGGTGACTTTGCACGCACATATTTCTACATGGTGACATGTTACCAGGACCTGACATGGAGCTACCTGTACATGCTTCAGCAAAACAAATACCCCACCCTCTCACCCTGGGCAAGCGAGATGCTGCTGCGGTGGAGCCGAGAGGACCCCGTCAGCGAGAAAGAGATTAATCGTAACGAGGCCGTATATAAGATTCAGAACAACCGCAACCCCTTTATTGACATGCCGGGGCTTGAGGAGTATATCTGGGGTAAAAAACAGGGTGAGAAGTTTGAGATTGCCAACACACTGCCAGGCTCAGAGCCCAACCTTTTCTCCCCTACCGACGGGCAGGCACTGGACTTTGGCGAATGTGCCACGGGCAAGCATGTTGACAGCTTTTTATTGTTCCGTGGCGAAAATCTCTCAGGCAACATTTCACTGCTTCTGACCGGACCCAACAAGGGTGAGTTCAGCCTTGAGACCACCCAACTGAATTCTGACCTGGTAAATCAACCGGGCGGCTATCAGCTGCGCGTACGGTTCAGCCCCAAAAGTGTGGGTAAGAAGGAGGCCTCACTGACCATCTATGATGTCTCAGGCTGGGGGGCAGAGTCTATGTCAATTCAGCTCATTGCCGAGGCATTCCCCGTTCCCACCCTTAGCGTCATCAAAGCCCTGCCGGCAAGTGACGTCACATCAACGTCATACATCGCAAACTGGGAGGCACCGGCCAATGAGGTGGTAGACTATTATCTGGTTAACCGCACCCGCTACATTGATGGCAAGGCTGAGGTTGAGCAGATTATGGCTGAGGGGAATGCAGCTGCCATTAATGATTATGACCCCACGGTAAATGAGTCTTATACCGTGCAGTCAGTACGCCTGGGATATCGCTCGGAACCCTCAAACGTTATCTATGTAAACGGTTCGGGGCTTCAGGAGGTCCTCAATGAGCAGCCGCTGGTAGTCGAGGTCTACCCCGGCAGCCTGCGCATTGTTTGCGGTGACGAGCAGACTAACCTGTGCATTTATGACCTGTCGGGGTGCCGCGTGATGACGTTAGCCACGGTAACCCGCAACCTTGACATATCTTTGCCTCTGGGGGCCTACTTCATCA
Source organism: uncultured Bacteroides sp. (assembly GCA_964391735.1). Classification (GTDB taxonomy): domain Bacteria; phylum Bacteroidota; class Bacteroidia; order Bacteroidales; family Muribaculaceae; genus CAG-1031. Next base: position 5,314 of record CAYMNF010000068.1, read on the forward strand.
CCACTGACCAGCACCATACCCCGGTGAAGGTTTTGGTACGATAATTAGTTGCCATTACCCCGGTAAGCTATCAACAAATAAAGTAGTAAAATAAAAAATTCCCCTCTCCATCAACAACATAAAAGCAATGGAAAAGAAAAGGACACTCATCACCACGGCACTGCCATACGCCAACGGGCCGGTGCACATCGGACACCTGGCCGGCGTTTACGTCCCGGCTGACATATATGCTCGCTACCTGCGGCTGCGTGGCCGCGATGTGCTTATGATTGGCGGTAGCGACGAGCATGGTGTACCTATTACCCTGCGCGCCCGTAAAGAGGGGGTGACACCACAAGACATTGTTGACCGTTACCATACCCTTATAAAAGATTCGATGGAGGGGTTAGGCATTTCTTTTGATATATACTCTCGCACCACCTCAGACATTCACCGGGAGACTGCCTCAGAGTTCTTCAGGCACCTGTATGACAAGGGTGAGTTTACCCGCCAGACCTCGCTGCAGCCCTATGACGAGGTTGCCGGGGAGTTCCTTGCCGACCGCTATGTTGTGGGCACTTGCCCCAAGTGCGGGGCTGAAGGCGCATACGGCGACCAATGCGAAAAATGCGGAAGCTCGCTCAGTGCAAACGAGCTGATAAATCCACGTTCAGCGTTGACCGATGCCCCCATCACCATGCGCGAGACAACACACTGGTATCTGCCGCTTGATAAGTGGGAGGATGCACTGCGTCATTGGATTATTGACGGCCACAAAGAGTGGAAAACCAATGTGTACGGGCAGTGCAAAAGCTGGCTTGACGGCGGATTGCAACCGCGTGCCGTGAGCCGCGACCTGAACTGGGGCGTTCCCGTCCCGGTTGAGGGTGCCGAGGGGAAAGTGCTGTACGTGTGGTTTGACGCTCCCATCGGCTACATTTCAAACACCAAGGAACTAATCGGCGAGGGCTGGGAAAAATGGTGGAAAGACCCCGAAACCCGCATCATAAACTTTATAGGAAAGGATAACATTGTTTTCCATTGCATCGTCTTCCCGGCCATGCTGATGGCATACGGCGACAATTTCCAGTTGCCTGACAATGTCCCGGCCAACGAGTTCCTGAATCTGGAGGGTCGCAAGATATCCACCTCAAAGAACTGGGCGGTCTGGCTGCATGAGTACCTCAAGGACTTCCCCGGCAAGCAGGATGTTCTGCGTTATGTCCTCACTGCCAATGCCCCTGAGGCCAAAGACAATGACTTTACCTGGGCATCGTTCCAGAACCACAATAACAGCGAGCTTGTGGCTGTGCTTGGCAACTTTGTGAACCGCGCGCTGGTGCTTACCCACAAGTATTTTGGTGGCGTTGTTCCGCAAGCCGCTACTCCTACCGACACCGATACCGCGCTTTTTGCCGATGAGCAGGCTGCCATTGCCAACCTTGAGCAGGCAATTGAGACGTTCCACTTCCGCGACGCGCTCAAGAATGCCATGGAGCTTGCCCGCATGGGCAACCGCTACCTGCAGGAGTGTGAACCCTGGAAACTGTGGAAGACTGACCCCGAACGTACCGCCGCCGTTCTGCACAATGCCGTTGAGCTGTGCGCCTATCTGGCGGTTGCTATCGAGCCGTTTATGCCGTTTACCTCACAAAAGCTTGCCAAGACCCTGGGATTGGACAAACTAAACTGGGAGATGCTGCATAACCCCAAACCACTTGCCCCCGGCACACAGATAGGTGAACCGGAACTGCTGTTTGAGAAGATTGAGGATGCTGCCATTGAGGCACAGATTCAACGACTGAAGGACACCGATGAGGCCAACAAAGCCTCAGAATGGAAGCCCGAGCCCCAGGCCCCGGATGTTGACTTTGACACCTTTACCCGCTGTGACCTGCGTGTTGGAACGGTGGTTGAGTGTGAAAAGGTACCCAAGACAGACAAATTGCTTAGGTTCCTGATTGATGACGGCATGGAAAAGCGCACCATTGTGAGCGGCATTGCAAAGTACTATAAACCCGAGGAACTTGTTGGCAAGCAAGTGGTGTTTATAGCCAACCTGCCTCCCCGCAAGTTGCGCGGCATCACCAGTTGCGGCATGCTGCTGTCAGCTGTCAATGCCGACGGCTCACTGACGTTGCTTTCAACCCTGTCTGACGTTACGCCCGGTGCAAAAATCGGATAAAAATCAACCTTTTTAACCTACCCACCCCTCCCCCACGCTGCTATGCCTCGCAAACCGCACATACTGATAATCTATACCGGTGGCACTATCGGCATGATTGAGAATGCCGAGACCAAGTCGCTTGAGCCGTTTGACTTCTCGCACCTGATGGACAATGTGCCTAAGGTGAAGAAGTTGGACTATGTCATTGACAATGTGCAGTTTGACCCACCCATTGACTCGTCAGACATGAACCCCGAGCACTGGAAACAGATTGCCAAGGCCATCTCTGATAACTATACCGACTATGACGGTTTTGTGGTATTACACGGCACCGACACCATGGCGTACACGGCAAGCTGCCTCAGCTTCATGCTCGAGAACCTTGACAAACCGGTGATAATCACCGGCAGCCAACTACCCATTGGGGAGGTGCGTACTGACGGGGAAGAGAACCTGATAACAGCCCTGCAGATAGCCGCCGAGCGCGACAAAGACGGCCGCCCCATGGTTCAGGAGGTTGCAATCCTCTTTGAGAACAACCTGTGGCGTGGCAATCGCGCGACAAAGATGAGCGCCGACAACTTTGATGCCTTCCAAAGCAACAATTATCCCCCCTTGGCAACTATCGGGCTGGGCATTACCTTCAACCGCGATGCTCTGTGGCGCACCAATGGCAGTTGGCCTCTGCAGGTAAGGTATGAGCTTGACCCGGCAGTGATATTTTTGGAGTTGTACCCCGGCCTTACCCCTGAACGTCTGGACTATATGCTGCACACCCCCGGGGTGCGCGGCATAGTACTCAAGACATACGGAGCCGGCAACGGCCCCACAGCACCGTGGTTCAAAGACAAGTTGGCCGAGGCCGTGAAACGCGGCATCGTTATCGTCAACACCACCCAATGCGTCAACGGCGGGGTCATGCCCAAGCGGTACGCCACCGGCCTGTCCTTTAACGAAGCCGGGGTAATCCCCGGTTATGACCTCACCAGCGAGGCTGCCCTCACAAAACTGATGCACCTGCTTGGCCGCGACCTATCCCCCGACGGCGTACGCACCTTCATGCAACGCGACCTCTGCGGCGAAATGACCGTCTAACCAATTAATTCCTCCCCTCCCCGCTACCACCTTATATTTACATCACCCGTGGGTGGGGAGTACGTATGTATAAATGAGGTTAACTCAAAATATTAACTGCACCCCGGGGAGCATTTAGCTAAAACCCGGGATGCATTTAATTTCTTGATGCTCTTTCAGGACAAGAGTCAATAGTCGGCAGAGATTTTATTTTTCTGACTTCGAAGCTCCTCCTGAAAAGTAATGACTTCCGGAATACGAGTGGAGCTTGCCATCACGTGTGAACCAATAGCCTGACGATATATTATCATTGGGTCTCCAAAGATCAATCTGTCCGCTTGTATTAGTTGCATATATATCTCTCCATTTAATTACACCCGTCACCTCAGTATTAAAATATAAATCCTTAATAGTAAGAGTGTAATCGTTGATCTTAATAACCTGAATTTTGTGAATAGGATCATTATCAACCACATAATTCCCGGGATAGGAATCGGTCAAGTCAATACTTGCAGGGCCCTCTTTTGTGAACCATTCCCAATCATCTTGATAAAGTCTCATTTTCTTACTTCTTACAGGCGTGTCAAGATAGAAAAATAAATCAAGAGACGATCTTTGTACCTCATTTACTTTTATGCTGAAGTCTTTAATATGACTCCTGTCAGGCATTATGTAAATAATGTTCTTTTCTATATTGTATTTGAAGGTAACCAGTTCGAACGCACCTTCCTTATCACATGCCTGCCCGACATTTGAGAACTGATCGGCTGCCAAAGCCATCATTCCGTTTCCCTGTCCATTAAACGCGATGTAGTCCGTATTCAGATAATTATCGGCTGAATACCGCCATGTACCGATAAGCCTGCTTTCTTCAATGATGAGTTCTTCATTGTACGTGTCGTCAGGAGAAGGATTTTCAGGAACACCCGGTTCGTCATTTCCACATGATGTGAAGGTCGTTGGCAAAATAACGAAAGCTACAATTAGCAAAAACAAAGAGAGTATTCTTCTCATACTTCTGAATTTATTTAAATGAATATACATTAGAAGAAGAACGAAAGACCGGCAACCATGCCTACGCTTGTTCCACCCTCTGCAAATGTGAATTGAGGACCGGCGAAAATACCGAAATGATCAGATGCAAACAGATGAATGGCAGGGGCTAATTTAGCACCCCAATTAGTTTGAGTGCCCTCACCCTTTGGAAATGTCACAACACATGTCGCATCTACAGGCATATTTATGAAACAAGATTTGGAAATATCAATCCTAACAGATGGTCCAAAATCAACGATACACCCCCAATCATCTACTATACCGGCATTAATACCAAAGTTGGCGTTTGCTCCTACATGAATAGCACCCCAATGAGAGATTGAGGTTGCCATCAAACCGACTCCATAGCTACTGGTATACTTAGCTTCGTCAAAATCGCCCATTTGATATTGTGCGACAGCAAAGAAAGGATGATGAACGGTATTACCGTCTGCATTCTGGCGCGTTTGTGCATGTGGTGTCGCAAAGCCTATAAACAATGCGATTAGAAGGAGAATTTTCTTCATAAAGCTGGTAATTGCCTACCAGTCCACTCGGCATTAAAATGGGAATAAAGAAACGTGGACTGC
>CAYMNF010000069.1:0-9444 GCA_964391735.1 uncultured Bacteroides sp.
ACCCCGGAGGGGCTCGAACCCTCGACCCAATGATTAAGAGTCATTTGCTCTACCAACTGAGCTACGGAGTCTTGTCGTTTTGACGCTGCAAAAGTAGGCATTTTTTTTGTCTCAGCAAGGCTTTGGGGATATTTTTTTTGTAAAAAAATCTTAAATAGTTTTGGCACAATGGTTTTTGACACTATTTTTGACCACCAAGTTTATGCTTGGATAGTAACTCCCATAGAAATTTTAGGACGGAATCCAATTGAATGGAAGACATAACGGTTTTTTTTGAGGAAATATTGAGGACACACGGCAGCCTGGACTTTGCCGAGGATGCCTTCAGGAAGCTGCGTGCCGAGGATAGCGAGCTCAGACAGCGTTATCGTGAATGGTGTCAGGAAAACGGATATTCTGAGCGCCACGGGTTCCATGAGTACTGCACTCAGATGCTTGATAGGGAACGTGAGGCTTTTGATTCATTAGAGGATTATGTCGACTGAGGAACTTTGGATGCCGGCTGAGTGGCAATCTGCCGGGGCGGTTATGCTTGCGTGGCCACATGAGTTTACTGATTGGCGCTATATGCTTGAGCAGGTTCAGCGGTGTTATGTTGATATTGCTGAGGCCATAACCCTTGAGGTGCCGGTAGTCGTTATTGCGCCCCCGGGGAGTGATGTCAGGAGGTGGCTGGGGCATCTGCCCGCTGAGCGGTTGAAGGTGGTGGAACTTTCAACCAATGATACCTGGATTCGTGACTACGGCCCCATTACCGTCAGGGGAGGTGAGTCCGCTATTGATTTTGGATTCAACGGCTGGGGGCTGAAGTTTGCCTCAAATCTTGATAATACGGTGGTGAGGCGGATGGCTCAAAATAATCTTTTTGCCTTGCCGGTAAAGGATTGCCGTGGATTTATCCTTGAGGGGGGAAGTATAGAGTCAGACGGCAAAGGTTCGTTACTCTCTACCACCGAATGCTTACTTAGCCCAAACCGTAATCCCGGGCTGAGTAAGAGGCAGATTGAAGGAGTGTTGTGTGAGTTGTTAGGAGTTCGCCGGGTGTTGTGGCTTAATCATGGACAGCTGACAGGGGATGATACCGACGGGCATATTGACACGCTTGTGCGTTTTGCACCTGATGACACTATCCTGTTTTGTGAGGGTGGTAGCACAGAACAAGCCACCGGCCTTGGGGAGATGGCAACAGAGCTGCAGGGACTGCGCCGCGATAACGGCCTGCCCTGGAACCTGATAGGTCTTCCGTTGCCTGACCCGGTCCTTGACCCTGACGAGAAAAGGGTATTACCGGCAACGTATGCTAATTTTTTGGCGTTGGGCCGTTCAGTGCTTGTCCCCACATACGGGCAACGGCAACCTGATGATCTTGCTTTGCAGATAATCGGCTCAGCTTTTCCCGACCACAGGGTTATAGGGGTTGATTGCCGGGCTTTAGTGCGTCAGAACGGATCGTTACATTGTGCAACGATGCAGATACCGGCCGGACTAATCAGAATATAACTTCAAATTTCTTTACCATATCCACGGGGTGGTATGACATCTTGGAGTGTGCTAACCCCGGGTCTCCTCCATCATCCTGGCGATTAATAAATTTTATCTCGGGGTGTTTTTCAAGCATGTGCTCGGCAAACAGCTTGTTGATTGATTCTCCGGCTCCGGCAACATCATGCCTCATTTTCTCGATGTGAAGGTGCAGAGTGTCTCCCCTAACTTCACCAAGCGTATATGCAACGATGCCATGCGCGGGGGTGATAAGAACCGCACCCTCCATGGGGAATGATTCAAGCCGCTCCAAAAGACGTATTGCCTGGGCATGCTCATATATGGCCATCGGTTTATCTTGGTCGGGAGAAAGTTGTGACATAAACTTCAGTACCTCAGGGACATCCGCTGGCTGTAGAGGCTTAAGAATATAATCGGGGTTATCCAGCTTGAAACGGTTCACGTGGTTACGTTTTTTGTTATAACGCTTTCCCACGAGGGTTGCCAAAGCCTCAGCGCTGTAAAGATAGTCAGCCCACTGTGGCAATTCGTTGATTTGTACCGGATTGAGGTGCATCATGGCCGGGAGGGCGGCCTCAGGCACAGCTGAGAACTGCAACCGCCTCTGCCGTCTGCGACTATATTCAAACAGGAGGTCTAAACTCTGCTCAAGATTGTCTCCACCCACCGGCAGAGAATAGGCGGGAGTATGGACATCTGCCTCGCTCAATCCATTCACCAAAAGTGCACCGCCGGGGGTGAAGGCACGCCGATAACCAAAGTAATTGATCCACATGTACATACCCCCAAGGGTATAATCACAACTGCGGTATGATGCTGCGGCATCAAAGACCTTGTTGAGGCGCTCGATATCTTTAAGGGAAAATGCCTCAAAATTGATTATGCCCTCGCCGGATTGACGAGGAACAAGGGGTTGCGAGCTTTGCTGTCGGGTATATCGGTTGAGTAACATCTTGAATTCAATGTTTGGGGGTTTAATAAAAAAACATACCGGCAGTGGTTTTGGTTTTCGTTGAATAGGAATGAAAAATTCAATTGAACAAAATGATGTAAATTATTGTTTTATATTAAATTTAAATATCAAAGAAAAGTTTGTAACTTTGCAGCGAATAAATGAAAAATATACAAAGAGGCACAAATCGCTTATTGCCGAAAATGGGATAATAGTGATGAGTGCTGAACAAAGAAGAATGTCAAACCAAAAATAAATTGTAATATGAACACAACAACTATTGGCCAGTCGGCCGGTCTTGTATGGGAAGTGCTCAACGAAGCACAGGCTATGGGCACAAAGCAAATCAAAAAGCTCACTAAGCTGAAAGAGAAAGAACTGTATGCAGCACTTGGCTGGCTTGCTCGTGAAGACAAGCTGCTCTTTGAGGAGAGCGAAGATGGCAAGGAACTGATTGTTTCTCTTGTTCAGGACAAGTAAAAGCGCACTGTTTTTTCAAGTAGAAAACTTGATCACAATAACGGTCGGACGCCCCGTATGAGGTTGCCGGCCGTTGTTGTTTTGTGGCAAGAAGAATTGTGTTGGTGTTGTGGAGGGTAATTATTACCTTTGCATGAAAATTCGTAAAAAATCCTGAAACAGCTGCAAAGTGACTTTCAGACAACGTGATATGAGAAAAGCCCTCTGTACAATAATTCTCTTATTTAGCGTATTGGCAATTCACGCTGAGGAGTATAAGAGCCAGACCTTCAAAGCCCTTAACGGGGTAACCCTTCCATATAAATACTTGCCCGCCCCCAAGGACGGGGAGAAATACCCGTTGGTAGTCTTTCTACACGGGCTTGATGAAAGAGGGACAGACAATAAAAAGCAACTGACCCACGGGGGTAAATTGTTTGCCAACGACTCGTTACGCAGCAAATATCCGGCCATGGTTGTTTTTCCGCAGTGTCCCGAGACCGCTTTTTGGGCATATCAAAAGGTTCCTAAGCTCGGTGCCGGGCTGACACTACCCGCCAAGGCGGCACAGACCGATGTCGAGGAGGCACTGAAGGCGCTGATTGACGCATGTGCCGAGATGCCGAACATCGACCCAAGCCGAATCTATCTGGTGGGTATCTCGATGGGCGGTATGGCTGTTTTTGACCTTGTTTCTCGCTACCCCAATACTTTTGCAGCAGCAGTGCCTATATGTGGCTCAATTGCTGCCGGGCGTTTGGGCGCAAAGAGCAATACCGCATGGCGCATATTCCATGGCGGGAATGACAAGGTTGTGCCCCCGGCCGGTTCTCGTCGGGCTAAGACCGAACTTGAGAATGCCCAAGCCAAGGTAGAGTATATCGAGTATCCTAAGGTTGGCCATGGTGTCTGGTTTAAGGTTTTTGATCGGCCGGATTTCCTTGAATGGATATTCAGCCAATCGTTACCAAAAACAGTGAAATAAGCCCGGGGAGGAGATGCGCAGGGGTTATATTGAGGTCTGGTGTACATTGGCCGTAGCATTGATCGTTATGATAGTAATATCATACAACGGGGGGATGCAAATCGGCTCATTGAAGATAAAATCCTCGGGAATTGTTGAGAAATTGACAAAAGAGATTGATACTGTCTCAAATGCCGTAGCTACCGGTAAGGCCGTTGACAAGCCCAAGGTTGTGAAGCCGGTGCCCGTTGACACCGCTACCCAGGTAATCCTATTTGCCGGGGACTCGATGACCGAGGGGCTATACCAACGAATGGCTGCATGGAGTTCAGCCTCGGGACATACCATGTATACAGTAATATGGTATAGCTCTACCACCGAACGTTGGGCCAATTCAAAACTTTTGACGCGGTATATCAAGGAGTTGAAGCCCACGTTTATTTTCTTCTCGTGTGGCGGCAATGAATTGTTCATCAGTGATATTATAGAGAAGCGCACCCCCTTTGTCAAGGAGATAGTAAAGGAGATGGGCAACATACCCTTTTTGTGGATAGGGCCTCCCAACTGGAAGGATGACACCGGAATAAATGACATGATAGCCGCCAATACCCCGGAGGGGTCCTTCTTCTTGACAAACGGGATGAAGTTCAACCGCAAGAAAGATGGAGCACATCCAACACTTGAGAGCTCAGCCGTATGGGTTGACTCAATCGTCAGGTGGATGCCCAACCACAGCAATCACCCTATACGACTTGAACAGCCCACTGAAAAACTGGGCCGTGCAAAGCATGTATTTGTTCACCAACCGGGCGACGAACCATGAATCTTGAATTAATATGGCATAACCTCAGGGAGATGCTCAGCTTCAACCCTAATGACCCGATGATTTTTGCGTCGGGAATATTCTGGGTGCTTTTTCTGCTTTTTCTGCCGTTGTATGCATGCTTGAAGAACCGCCGTACCATGATGGTGGTATTTGTGGTAATCTTCTCACTGCTTTTTTATTACAAGTCAAGCGGCTGGTTTGTGTTGATGCTGGTATTGACCTCGGTTATCGACTGGTGGGCGTCAAAGTCAATGGTGCAATGCACAAGCAAATGGAGCCGTAGGGTTTTCCTGATTCTCCCTATGGTCCTTTCAATAGGGATACTGCTCTATTTCAAATATGCCAACTTCTTTCTGTGGAACTGGAATCAGATGGTTGAAGGCAACTTCCAACCCCTGGATATCGTATTGCCCGTGGGCATTTCGTTCTATACTTTCCAGTCAATAAGCTACATTGTTGATGTATACAAGGGAAAGATTCAGCCCACCAAGACATGGCTGGATTATGCTTTTTTCCTCACCTTTTTTCCCCAGTTGGTCGCCGGCCCGATTATGCGTGCCGATTACTTTATACCACAGATATATGAGAATCGACATGCCAGCCGACAGGAGATGTGGGCCGGCGTGTGGCTCATAATCTTGGGTTTGATAAAGAAAAGTATAATTGCCGACTATCTTGCCCAGTACAATGACCTGGTTTTCAACAATCCCGGCGGCTATTCAGGCTTTGAAACGCTGATGGGACTGTGCGGCTACTCTATGCAGATATACGGGGACTTCTCAGGGTACTCAGATATGGCCATTGGTATCGCAGCCATCATGGGATTTAAGCTTGCCCCAAACTTCAACTTCCCATACAAAGCAACCAACCTCAGCGATTTCTGGCGCAGATGGCATATATCATTGTCAACGTGGTTGAAAGACTACATTTATATACCTCTTGGCGGAAATCGCAAGGGGACGTTCAGAACCTATCTAAACAACTTCCTGACAATGCTTATTGCCGGTTTTTGGCATGGCGCGGCATGGAAGTTTGTGGTATGGGGAGGCTTGCACGGGATTGGCCTCGCCGTTCACAAGGCTTGCCAACCCTGGCTCAAGAAGTTGCCTGACAATTGGCTGATAAAGGCTTTGGCATGGACCGTCACCATGCTATATATAGCCCTGCTTTGGGCATATTTCCGTGCGGCAGACTGGCATGACTCAATGATACTGTTGGATACTGTCTTCACCAAATTCTCATTTGACTATGTTTGGCCTTTTGTACAGGCCCGGTGGATGTGGGTTATCCTGATGGCGGTTATCATCACAGCTCACTCATTGCCCACGAGTTGGTGGGGAAAGGCCGGGGACTGGTTTGTGGCATCCCCGATTTGGGTAAAGGCTATCATCTTTACCGTTGTGGTTCAGCTTATTGTGGAGTTTCGTACCGAGGATGTATCACCGTTTATCTACTTCCAGTTCTAAGGGGCCATACTTTATATACAACTACTTAAAACACCTACATGAAGTTTGTTTCTTGGAACGTTAACGGGCTGCGAGCAATCGTAAAGAAGGAATTCTATAAGGAGTTCAAGGAGTTGGACGCGGATTTCTTTTGTATTCAGGAGACCAAATTGCAGGAGGGCCAAATAGAAATGGATTTGCCCGGATATAACATGTACTGGAGCTATGCTGTGAAGAAAGGATATTCGGGAACGGCCATCTTTACACGACATGATGTTATAAGTGTCAACACAAAACTTCCCGGCATTGAGGTCGAGGAGGGGAGACTGGTTGCCCTTGAACTGCCGGAGTTCTATTTAGTGAACGTATACACCCCAAACATACAGTCCGGCCTGGCGAGGGCAGATTTTCGCCGTGAGTGGGATGACGCCTTTGTTGCTTACGTCTGTGAACTTGACAGGCAGAAGCCGGTGATAATGTGTGGAGACTTCAATGTTGCACACCGGGAGATTGACCTGAAAAATCCCGCTGCCAACCGGGGTCAGGCCGGTTTCTCAGACCAGGAACGCGATTGCTTCAACCGCCTGTTGGAAAGCGGATTTACCGACACTTTCAGGCATCTGCACCCCGATGATGAGGGCGCCTACAGTTGGTGGAGCTACATGAACTTTAGCCGACGCCGTAACGACGGATGGCGTATAGATTATTTCCTGGTCTCAAACCGATTGGCTGAGCAAGTGGAGGTAGCTCAAATCGAGGCGCACGTTATGGGCTCGGACCATGCGCCTGTTACTCTTATCCTGAAATAATAATTCTACTGGAGAAACCTATTTGCAATAAAATCCTATATTTGCAAAAAGGTTATCACGTTACACATGTTTTCTATGTCATATAAAAAGATCATAGCCCTGATTTCGCTCGTTGCGGTATACCTCGGTGGGATTTCAATTAACGCACAAAACAGCTTTACTGCGGGAAAGAACAAATTTCTGCTTAACGGCGAGCCATACGTAATAAAGGCGGCTGAGTTGCACTACCCGCGTATCCCGAGCGACTACTGGGAGCATCGTATACAAACATGTAAGGCCTTGGGGATGAATACTATCTGCCTTTATGTTTTCTGGAATGCCCATGAGGAGGCTGAGGGGGAGTTCGATTTTACCGGACAGAATGATTTGCGACGTTTTGTTGAGCTGTGTGCCAAAAATGACATGAAGGTGATATTGCGTCCCGGTCCATACGTTTGTGCTGAGTGGGAAATGGGTGGACTGCCTTGGTGGCTGTTGAAGAAAAAGGATATCCAGCTGCGAGAAAATGACCCTTATTTCCTTGAACGTGTTGAACGGTTTGAGCAGGAGGTCGCAAAGCAGGTTGGTGACCTAACCATCCAAAACGGAGGCCCCATCATTATGATTCAGGTTGAAAACGAGTACGGTGCATACGGTGTTGACAAACCCTATATGGAAAATATCCGCAACATCATTCGCAAAAACTTTGGGGATGAGATTACGCTTTTCCAATGTGACTGGTCATCAAATTTTGAACAGAACGGCCTTGATGACGTTGTGTGGACAATGAACTTTGGCACCGGCGCGAATATTGCGGAACAGTTCAGTCGTCTGAGTGACTATCGCCCTGACAGTCCACGCATGTGCTCTGAGTTCTGGAGCGGATGGTTTGACAAATGGGGAGCCAACCATGAGACCCGAAGTGCGGATGCAATGATTGCCGGGATAGATGAGATGTTGGCGAACGATATATCTTTCAGTCTGTATATGACCCACGGCGGGACAAACTGGGGGCATTGGGCCGGGGCAAATTCCCCGGGTTTTGCTCCTGATGTTACATCATACGATTATGATGCTCCCATAAATGAGCAGGGGGCTCCAACCCCTAAGTTCCATAAACTGAGGGAGACTCTTGCAAAATATTCAGCTGACACTCTCCCGCCAATACCCGAGGCTATAAATATTATTGAGATACCTCGTTTCAAGTTTACCGAGGTTGCTCCACTGTTCCAAAACCTTCCTGAGCCCAAGACAGACCACGAGATCAGGACAATGGAGGAATATGGCCAGGGCTTCGGCAGTATTCTTTACTCAACTCTAACCCCTGCCACAGCGGGCGAGAGTCTGCTTACAGTAGATGAGCCACACGATTTCGCACGGGTGTTTATTGATGGGGAATTTGTTGGTAACCTTGATCGCCGCTTGGGTGAGAAAACCTTGATTTTGCCGCAATTGAAGCAAGGGCAGCGTCTTGACATCCTTGTTGAAGCCATGGGCCGTATCAACTTTGGTCGCGCTATCAAAGACTTTAAGGGTATCACCGATAAAGTTACTATTAGCGAGAACATTGAAGGCCGGCAAACAGTGCATGATCTGAAGGATTGGAAAGTCTACAACCTCCCAGACGAGTACGATTTTTACCGCTCTATGAACTTTGCCCCTATACAGGGAGAGCTTGTTCCGGGTGTTTACCGTGCCACATTTACGGTAGAGAATCCCGGGGATACTTACCTCAACTTTGAGGGATTTGGCAAGGGTCTGGTGTATGTTAACGGGAAGGGGATAGGACGTATCTGGGAGATTGGTCCGCAACAAACCCTTTATATGCCCGGAGTATGGCTGCAGAAGGGTGAGAATGAAATTTTGGTTTTTGACATTCTCGGCCCCAAAGTTGCTGAAAGTGAGGGTCTGCCCGAGCCGATAATCGATAAGTTACAACTCAGCAAGCCCCAAACCCATCGTCTGGAGGGTGAGGAACTTTCCCTTGCCGGGGAAGAGCCGGTAATGACCGGTAGCTTCACTGAGGGGAATGGTTGGCAAAAAGTTCTGTTCCCTGATGTTGTTTCGGGACGATATATCTGCATTGAAGCCCTCAGCGCGTTAGACAACGGTAACGAGGCTTCAATAGCCGAGCTATACCTCCTTGACGAGAACGGGCAGCGACTTTCGCGCGAACAATGGCGTGTAAACTATGCTGACAGTGAGGATGTTGAGGGTGTAAACCGAGCCGCTGACAAAATCTATGACTTGCAGGAGTCGACAGCCTGGAGCACCGGCACAGACAATCCCTATCCACACTACATAGTGATAGAGTTAGGCGATGAACATAAACTTTCAGGTTTAGAATATCTTCCCAGAATGGAACCCGGCACCCCCGGCGGCATCAAGGAGTACCGTGTGTACGTAAAATCCTCCCCTTTCAACTATTGATTGGGGTAGGTTTTTAGCATTTCCTTTTCAGCATCGCGGCAGTTGTAGTCTTTGGCAATTATTTGTCGGGGACGATG
>CAYMNF010000070.1:0-9435 GCA_964391735.1 uncultured Bacteroides sp.
ACTCTGAAAAAAGACTTCATATATGCTTGAAAAAGAGTATAGTTGTGGCTTTAATATATGCCTGCCTCTGTTAGGCAGGCATATATTAAAATGAAAAATACTTTTAAATCTAAAAAACTCAGGTTTATTTCACCAGCACCTTGCTGACGGTGTTGCCCTTGCGGCTGAGGTAGATGTTGCCAGATACCGGGGTGTATACCCTTACGCCCTGCAGGGTGTAGAGCTCCTCATCGGCAGCGGTAACCTCAATCTCACGAATGGCCGTGGGGGTGTCCAGCTTGAACTCAGGCTGGCTGATGAGCACGCGGTTCATGGTCTTGTTCTCTGAGGGAACATACACAGCCTCGTTGGCCTTGGTTGTAGAGGACGTGCTCTGGTTGAAGCCGTTGTGCTGTGAGGTCTGAGCCCAGGTAGCACCTTTCTCGTCAGTACCTACGGCTGCTGTCTGCGGACCGAAGTTGTATACTACCGGCTGTTTGTCGGTGCCCCAATACTGCTGCAAGTTGTCTGATGAAACCGGAAGCAGAGTACCGCGCAACTGGCCGTTGGTTGATGCCACGGCCTTGTTGGGACGTGCAGGGGCGTGTTGCTTGCTCACAACATCGTCGCTGATTTCAAACTTCATATTCTCTGACGCAAGCGGCAGGATGAAGGACTCTGCATTGATGCTCAGGGTTGCGGTGGCCTCTGACCCGCCGATAACGAACGGTATCAGCTCATCAAATGCTGTTTCGTCAACAAACTCAACGTAGGTGTGGGCGGCGCCTGAAAGGTCCTCCTCTGTCTTCTCCTCAGAGAGGCTGAACAGTTGGGCGTTAGTGGCCGTCACGGGGAAGTCAAAGACGTAGGCACCATAGTACATGCCGTCAAGTCGGTTGCCCAAGGTAACAGTGAAGCGGGTATCAGCGGTTACCGGCTCAAGAATCCAGGCGCCTTTTTCGGCTGCAACAGAGAGGTTACTGTCATCCAGGGCAAAGCCAAGGTGATAGTTCTCGGTGTTATATGCGCCGTTGACAACGTTGCCGGCGATGAAGTAGATGCGTGAGTCAGCCTGGAAGTAGGGGAGCTGCTGATAGATAAAGCGGGTGATGTTGTGCTGAAGCATCAGTGCGCGCAGGTCGTTGTCCCCAAGGAAGTTCTTGACTTTGTCCAGTGAGTTGTAGATGTCTGTCTCAGGGTTTAGGATGGTGTACATCATAAACTTGATCCAGTTGAAGAGGTAATCTTTGTCAGAGAACACCTGGTCAAAAGTGAACAGGATGGCAGGATTGGATGCGCTTACGTTGTACTTGGCATTGTCCTCTTGGTTGCCAAGGTCGGTAATCACATAGTCGGGGTATTGAGCGGCGATGTCATATCCCCAGCCCTTAATCATGGCAACAGCCTCGGGCCAGAGCATCATAAACTCCTCCTCCTTACCGTTGATGGTCTTTTTCAAGCCGCCGCCAAGCCATTTGGTCATTGCCTGTGTGGCGCGGAAGAAACTGTCATGACGTGCTTGCTTGTCGGGCGTAGTGGTGTCGGTATACCAATCAGCGACCTTGCCGAAGTCCGGCATGTCGGTGTAAATGGTCATCTTATTGGGGTTGTCGGCAGCGGGGATCATGCGCAGACCCAAGTCCAGGTCCTCAAGAACCTCCTTGCTGAAACGGTTGGTTACGTTGATAAACTCATCCCTTTTGTACCCCTCTACGCCTGAAGCGTGGTCCTCAAGACGCCCGGCCACAAAAGAGAATACGGTTGCCAAGGTGGCGCGTGCTACCGAGGTATACCCGTAGCGGTAACCCTGCTGCACCATTCCGTAAAGCATATTGCCGGCATATTGAACACCCTCATAGTCAGCCATCAGCAGGTCCAGAAGGCCGTTCTCAGTGGCTGAGGGGTCAAACTTCTCGGTAGCAAGGTCAATGCCCTGTGCACCTAAATTTGTCAGGCGATAGGAAGCGCCGTCCTGATAAGCGCTTATACGGAATATTGAGCCGGCCTGTCGTTCGGCATTTTCAAGAGTGAGGTTTGCATTGGCTGTGAAAGGACCGGTGACGGCCAGATAGTTGCCGTTACCGTTTTGTATACGGAAGTAGCCGCTGATGAGCGGTTCTTGTGCAGATGCCGTGATGGCGGTGGCAGCTGCGAGGGAAATGGCTAAGTATTTAAATCTCATACAATAAATTAGTTTTACTTTTTTACCCTGATTCACTAAGGGAATCTCTATCCTATAGTCAGTGCAAAGTTACTAATAACACCGGGAAAACATAAGAAAATACCCCCCCCATTAACATATTTTAACAAATGTTTTACAAATAAACTTGATTGTTATCCGCCTGTGGGTTTCAGTATAAAATCATCTGAACAAAGCCTACTTTTTCCTACAATTCTAAAGCCTGCCAACCTTGAAATCCCCTCAGCGTGGATATTATCAAACAAAAGGGGTTGCGCCAAAACCGACGCAACCCCGTGATGGATGTCTGTTCGATACTGTTTTTTAGCCGCAGTGCATAGTCTCGGCAACGAGGTTGCGCAGGGCCTGTTGGTCCAGAGAAATCTTTTCGCGCAGGCCGCGATCCTTCATGGACTTAAGGCCGGCGATGATACCGTCAATCATCTGCGGGGCGAACACACCCTCAGCCTCATACGCCTGCCGTTGAGAGTTCAGGCGGTCGGCAGAGTCCTCGCAGCAGTCGGGCAGTGAGTCAAAGGCACTGCGGTCAGCCGTTTTGCTGTCGATGAACGTGCGGTCAGCAATCTTCAGCGCCTCGGCGGGGTCCATTTCCAACCCGACACGGCACGCTACAGCCAGGGCAGCCATAAGCTGGTAAACGTTTGCCGAGCCGTCGGGTGAGCGCATCTCAACCGTTTGTTTCATGCGCGTGTCTTGCGTGGGGTCATGCGCCTCGCCGGGGTTGGCGATGATAGACATATCCACACCCGAAGTCCAACCGAGGGGAACGCGTACCAGAGCCGTGCGGTTGCTGACGCCCCAGCAAACATCGGTGGGTGCCTCCTGGTGGGGTACCAAGCGCAGGTAGCTGGCCGGATTCTTGTTGCCGAAGGCGGTTATCGACGGTGCAAGCAGCATCATGCCGGCAATGGCACGGCGGGCAACCTCGCTAAGTGAGCGGTCGGGGTTGAGCATAAGGTTGTTGCCATCCTTGTCAAGCAGGCGCATATGTATGTGAAGTCCTGACCCGGCCTTACCGGTGGTGATTTTCGGGGCAAATGTTATGTCAAGCCCTTTGCGCCATGCAAGGTTGCGTATAATCCATTTGGCAATCATCAGCTGGTCAGCAGCCTCCTCGGCGTTGGTGGGCAGAAACTCAATCTCGTTCTGCTCATATACAATGCCGTTGTCGGTGAAGTTGCCCACCTCAGAGTGGCCGTATTTAATCATACCGCCGGTGCTTGCAATTGCATCCATGCACTCCATGCGGAAGTCGTTGAACTTTGCAAAGGGGGTAGACTCATGGTATCCGCGTTGGTCTGTTGCGGGGAACAGGTCGGTGGCCTGAGATATTACGTAATACTCAAGCTCACCCATGGCCTGGAATTCCACGCCAACCTTTTCGCGTATGGTGTTGCACGCCTTTTTCAGCGTATACTCGGGGGCAGACTCCAAAGGCTTGCCTTCGCGGTCAAAGAATGAGCACAGCATCACCAGCGTCTTGACGGGAGCAAACGGGTCAAGGAAAGCGGTGCGATAACGCGGTATGGCATACAGGTCGCTGCTGCCGGCTTGGATAAAGGGGAAAAGGCTTGAGCCGTCGACACGCTCGCCGTGCGTCAGGATGGTCTCAAGGTATGCAAGATTATTGACGGTGAAATTCAGGGTCTTGAGGCGCCCGTCGGCGGCAGGGTACATGAAGTTTACCATGCGCACATCCTCCTCGGTGATGAAGCGGATAATGTCAGCCTTTGTCAGCTCCCCGGCAGGTTTTTTAAACTTGTTTACAAGGGGGTTTTTGCTTAATGCAATCTCTTTATTCATGTAATGATTTAAGGTTATTTGGTTATCTTGGAAAAATGCCGCGAAAGATACAGATTTTTCTCATGAGCGAATTTAAATTAAGAAATATTAACAAATAACCAAAAGTCGTGAAACTTACCTCGGGTTGAAACAATCGGGCCCGCAGGGTGTTTAAAGTATACAAACGTTTCAACTAAACTACATTATGACATCAGATAAAACCATCATTGAAAAACTTGGGAAGGACACATTGATACTGCTTCTGCACTTTTTGGTGCTTGCCCTTTCGATAGTGCTGATTGTCGCAATCTCCCTTGATACATTCCATAATATCAACTTCAGTTATGAGCCAAGTTTCCTGAAGTTGGAGTACTGGGTATGCGTGGTATTCTTAGCTGATTTTTTCATTGAGTTAGCCTTTTCACACAACAAGCTGAGTTACCTGCGACGACGCTTTCTGTTCTTCTTGGTATCGATACCGTACGTTGCCATCATCCACCAGATGAATTGGCACTTTTCGCCACAGATTGAGTACATTTTACGCTTTGTGCCGCTGGTGCGCGGCGGGTATGCCCTTGCCATGGTGATAAAGTGGTTTACATATAACCGTGCCACCGGGTTGCTGCTCACCTACATGATGACCCTTGTCGCCACGGTGTACTTTGCCTCGCTGGTTTTCTTTGTGTTTGAGATAGGTGTAAACCCGGCAGTTACAGACTATGATGACGCACTGTGGTGGGCCAGCATGAATGTTACCACCCTCGGGTCGAACATCATAGCGAAAACTGCCGTCGGCAAGGTGCTTGCCGTTGTGCTCGGTGCTTTGGGTATGATGTTGTTCCCCGTCTTCACCGTGTATGTTACATCGTTGATAAAGCGGCAGCGCCAGGAGGATGAGAACGTTACCCTGACAACAATCCTGAAGGAGATCAAACAGTTAAAGGAGAATAACTCCTCGGCTACCTCAAACGGTCCCGTGCCGTCAGCCCCAACAACATCCAACCCCACGGATGAAAAATCATAATGGGGTAGGGGGATTCTAAGCTCAAAAAATGTATCTTTGTGAATAAAAACCCAAGACAGTGAAACCGCAAGAACGCATCGAGGAACTGCGCCGCCAGTTAGACCGTCATAACCGCCTGTATTACGTAGACAACGCCCCCGAGATTTCAGACCGAGAGTTTGACATGCTGATGCATGAGCTTGAGCAGCTTGAGGGGGAGCATCCCGAGATGTATGACCCACTGAGCCCGACTCAACGCGTGGGGTCAGACCTCAGCGACAAGTTTACGCAGGTGAAGCATGTCCGGCCCATGATGTCGCTGGCCAACACTTACTCTATTGACGAGGTTGACGCGTGGTTTAAGCGCGTGCAGGACGCCTTGCTCGGCCAGGAGTTCAAAGTCGTCGGTGAGATGAAGTTTGACGGCACATCAATATCCCTACACTACAAGGGAGGCCGGTTGCAACGCGCCGTTACCCGTGGCGACGGCGAGAAGGGAGACGATGTTACCGCCAATGTAAAGACAATACGCTCGATACCCCTTGTGCTTGAGGGAACCGGTTGGCCCGATGAGTTTGAAATCAGGGGTGAGATATTACTTCCCTGGAAGGAGTTTGACCGGTTGAACGCCGAGCGAGCCTTCAACGAGGAACCGCTTTTTGCCAATCCGCGCAACGCCGCTGCCGGCACCCTAAAGACTCTTGACCCGAAGATTGTGGCTGCCCGCGGCCTGGATGCCCGCTTTTATTACCTGCTCAGCGATCATCTCCCCTATGACAACCATTACGATAATATGTTGGCAGCGCGCTCATGGGGTTTCAAAGTATCCACGGCAATGGAACTGATGGACACCCTGCAGCAAGTTGACCATTACATAGCATATTGGGATGAGGAACGCCGCAAGTTGCCCGTGGCTACTGACGGCCTTGTCTTCAAGATAAACAACCTGAGGCAACAGCTTAACCTCGGGTACACCTCCAAGTCACCCCGCTGGGCTGTAGCATACAAGTTCCCCGCCGAGCGCGCTGTTACAAAGCTGCATTTTGTCTCATTTGAGGTAGGGCGTATGGGTATAATTACCCCGGTTGCCAACCTTGAGCCGGTGCTGTTGAGCGGCACGATGGTAAAGCGTGCATCGCTGCACAATGAGGATATCATGAACCAACTTGATATATGCCAAGATGACTATCTGTATGTTGAGAAGGGTGGGGAGATAATCCCCAAGATTACCGGTGTGGACATTTCAAAGCGCGCCCCCGATGCCCGGCGGGTGGTATTCATTAAGGATTGCCCCGAGTGCGGGACACCGTTGGTGCGCGTGCCCGGAGAGGCCGCCTGGCAGTGCCCGAACAAGTACGGATGCCCGGCACAGCAGATTGGGCGTATTGAGCACTTTGTGGGTCGCCACATGATGGATATCGACGGCATAGGCAAAGAGATGGCCGCAATGCTCTTCAACCGTGGGGTAGTGAAAAACGTTGCCGACCTCTATGACATGACCGCTGAGCAGATAGGCGCGTTGCCCGGATGCGGCGAGAAGAAACCGGAGCAGATAATGCGTGGCGTCGAGGAGTCTAAGACAGTGCCCTTTGAGCGCGTAATCTATGCCCTGTCGATACCCTTTGTGGGTGAGACTGTCAGTCGGCGAATTGCCCGCAGTGTGGGGAACATCGACAACCTGATGAGCATGAGCATAGAGGAGTTGCAACAGATTGATGACGTGGGGCCAAATATCGCTGAGTCAATCTACAACTTTTTCCGCACCCCCGTCAATGTAGAAATTATCGAAAGGCTGCGCCGTGCCGGTGTGCAGATGCAGATTGACCGGTCGATGATGGAGAACCGCACCGACCTGCTCGCCGGCAAAACAATTGTTATCTCGGGAACTTTTACTCACCATTCACGTGAGGCCTATAAAGAGATGATAGAACTTAACGGAGGCAAAGCCTCGGGAAGTGTCTCATCAAAGACCTCCTACATTCTGGCCGGTGAAAACATGGGTCCGGCCAAACTTGAGAAGGCAAAGAAATTGGGTATCCCAATTATCAACGAGGACGAATTCCTGGAAATGATAGGGCGCAAACGGCCCTGAGTTTCCACCTTTCAACTATACAAAATCGCCCAAGGATAAACACTTAATCCTTGGGCGATTAGCTTTTTTTATGAACATTTAAGATTTAGGAGCGTTCTTTTAATAGAACTAATAAATAATGAAAAACTCATAAGATTTATGGACAAAAAAATCACACGTGCGCAGATTAAGGCTGCCGTAGAAGAAGCTTATAATGAGTGTAAAAGCATAACCGGAGGTCACAACGCCGACTACATCCCATTCCTGGCTAATATTGACCCCAACCTTTTCGGTATAAGCGTTACGCTGCTTGACGGTACCACCATCAATGTTGGTGACACCGAGTATAAGTTTGGTATCGAGTCAGTGTCAAAAGTGCTGACCGCTATCCTTGCCCTGAAGCAATATGGCGCAGACGGCGTGCTAAAACAGATAGGTGCCGATGCTACGGGACTTCCCTTCAACTCAATCTTCGCAATCCTTTTGGAGAACGACCACCCTTCAACACCGTTGGTAAACGCCGGTGCCATCACCGCCTGCTCAATGATCGAGCCTAAAGGTGACTCATGGGGCAAATGGGAAGCCATAATCAACAACTTTACCGACCTGTGCGGCTCGCCTGCGCAAGTGATTGATGAACTCTATAAGTCTGAGTCAGACACCAACTTCAACAACCGCGCCATTGCATGGCTGCTGAAGAATTACAACCGCATCTATGACGATGTTGACATGAGTCTTGACCTCTACACCCGCCAATGTTCAGTGGGTATCACCGCCTCACAGCTGTCAATCTGTGCCGGTACCATCGCCAATGGCGGTCTCAACCCGGTAACCAAAGCACAAGTATTTGCCCCTGAATTGGCACCGAAAATCACAACCCTAATCTCAACGGTAGGTTTCTATCAGACAACCGGTGACTGGCTCTATACCTCAGGTATCCCTGCAAAGAGCGGTGTCGGTGGCGGCGTCCTCGGCGTTATGCCCGGCGTGATGGGTATTGCTGCATTTGCTCCCCCGTTGGATGAGGCCGGCAACTCAGTAAAAGCCCAGGCAGCTGTAAAAGCCGTCATGAAGAAACTCGGGCTTGGCATTTTCAATGGCGACCGCGTTACCGTTGTTGATGAATAATGGCTCACCCAAACTAATGAAAATAAAATATTAACTCATAACTACACAAACGTTTTCAACTATGCAAGTAAAAACAGGAAAAGGCCCCATCTCAATGATGGTGGTCCTTGCAATTTGGTCATTGTCACTGGCCGTTGACCTTCCCGGTCTGGCGGTGACACCTATTGAGGGTAGCTTGCGCAGTATATTTACCGACGCTACCGATTTTAAAATTCAACTTTTGACAGTGTTGCCCAACCTGGTGATTATACCTTTTGTGCTGCTGTCAGGTAAACTGTCTGAAACCAAGCATAAGATCCTGGTGATCACCCTTGGTACTATAATGTATCTTGTTGCGGGTGTCCTCTCTATCTTCTCAGGGTCACTGAACATGCTTATCATCCTTAGCTGTTTGCTCGGCGCCGGTTGCGGTCTTATCCTGCCGTTCTCTACCGGTCTTATCGCCGATGTCTTTACCGGTAAATATCGAGTAAAACAGATGGGTATCATCTCAGCTATCGGTAACATCGCACTGGTGCTCGCCACCTTCGCCGTGGGTTACCTGATTGCCGGCGACCTTACCCACACCTGGCACCGCGCCTTCTTTGTATACCTGATCCCGCTGTTGTCACTGGTTCTGATACCTTTCTTGCGCAAGATACCTAAGAGTGACTATGCTGACCCTGCAAAGGCTGACGCACAGCAGACCGCTGACGACAAGGCCGCAGCATCCAAGCCCGCAACTATTCCGGCTGTTGATGCCGATGGGTTCTCAACCAAGGGGCAGACAGTAAAAGGCGGCTTCTATGTAGGGCGCACCGTATGGCTCCTACTGGCCTACTTCTTCTTTGTATTCGCTACCTGTATCCCCAGTTACTATCTGCCTAACTTCAAGTGGATAACATCTGAGAATGCCTCAACCATGACCTCAGTGTTCTACTTTGCCATGTTCGTGGTTGGTCTGGCGCTTACCCCGGTGATGAGGGCCTTCAAGAAGACTACCTTTATCGCAGCAACCGGAATGATTGTCGGCAGTTTTGCATTGTTCGTGTTCATCCACAACAGCGTGGCCGTTTACATCATTGCATGTGCCCTGTGCGGTCTTGGTAACGGTATAGCCCAGCCTATCTTCTACACAAAGGCTACCGAGGTAGTGACCTCAGAAAGCAAATCAACCCTTTCACTGGCCTATCTGCAGGTTGCCAACTACGTTGCAATCTCAATGGTGCCCGTTATTATCGGTGCCGGTGAGAAGATTTTCCACACCACATCTACCATGTTCCCCTTCATCTT
>CAYMNF010000071.1:0-9323 GCA_964391735.1 uncultured Bacteroides sp.
CTGTTTATGTCCTGACTAAAGTGTGGAATAGGACCCGCTGAAGGTGTCTCCCCCACTGATTGTGCCCTGCGTGACACCTTTCTTGAGCCAGCGCACCCGTTGGTCTGAGCGGCCGTGATTAAAGGTCTCGGGGACAGCATAGCCCCTGGCCTGCTTTTGCAAGTAATCATCACCGATTTTTGACGCGGCATTCAATCCCTCCTCAATGTCCCCGGGTTCAAGCGAATTGAACATGGCATTGTCGCCGTGGGCCCATACCCCGGCATAATAGTCGGCCTGCAGCTCGGTGCGCACACTTATCTTGTTTGCCTCGCTCTCGGGCAACTGTGCCATGCGGCTGTGGGCCTCGTCAAGCGTGCCCAACAGGTACTGCACATGATGGCCCACCTCGTGGGCTATAACATAGGCAAAGGCAAAGTCGCCGCCGGCACCCATCTCCCGCTCCATCTGCTTGAAGAATGACAGGTCGATATAGATTGTTTGGTCGGCCGAGCAATAGAATGGCCCCACAGCTGCCGTGGCGCCTCCGCACCCCGACTGCACCGACCCGGTGTACATTACCAGCTTGGGCGGCTCATATTCCCGGCCAATCTCCCTGAAGCGCTCGCTCCAGACATCCTCGGTACCCGCAAGAATCTGTTTAACGAAGGTCACCGTCTCATCATCTGCTCCGGGGGTGTTTGCCGGTTGATCAGATAGCATACTGCCGGTGGTGCCGGGGTTCAGCACCGTCAACGGGTCGCCGCCCGTCAACCAAACCACCAAGGCCATTATCAACAACCCGCCGATACCGCCTACGCCGGCGATTCGGCGACCGGAGGACCCTCCGCGCCGGTCAAACACATTATTGCTCTCTCTTCTGCCATTCAGTCGCATATCTATTTATTTTTGCCTTTACAGGGACGATTTAACATTTTTCAGGACAAAAATACTCTTCTGCCATTTCTTTTCCAATTAATTTACTACCGTTTTTGTTTACCTTTGTAATCTGAAGATGAGACTATATAAGATTCTAAAATTAGTTGCCTCAGGCCGCATCCCTGCCCCGATTAAACTGTTGGGTATAGCGGCAATGCATAGTCTTGGCCGCAGGGTCATCGGCATCTTTATGGACCCGAACTCAGGGTGCAATCTGCAATGCAAAATGTGCTACTTCAGCGACAAGGCTCGTCGGGCAGAGCTCATCAAAGGTGGATTTATGTCAGCTGAGGATTTGGATCGCGTGGAGAAGGCCTTATTCCACCGCGCCCTCAAGCTGCAAATTGGATGTGGCACCGAGCCAACCCTTTACCCGGGTCTCGGGCTATTGGTTAAACGGGCTAAAGCGGCCAAGATTCCCTACATTTCCCTCACTACTAACGGTCAGTTACTTGTTGACAATCCCAAACTGTCGCTGCCCGGTCTTGTGAAGGACGGCTTGTCTGAGATTACCCTGTCAATGCACGGGACGACCAAAGAGGTTTATGAAGAGTTGATGCCCGGTGCAAAATATGAGAAACTCGTGGCGCTGATTCGGCAACTGACCGAGATTAAGGCAGCTTTTCCCAACTTCCAAATCCGAGTAAATTATACCGTAAATACCCTGAATGTCACCGACCTGTATGATGATAAATTCTGGAAATTGTGGGACACCGTTCAACCTGACATCATACAGCTGAGACCGGTACAGGATATGGGCGATACGGCCTGGTCAGACTTTGACCTTACCCCGCTGAAGGAAAACTATGACCGAAGTTTCGGTGAAATGATAAGACAATGCCGGCGTCGCGGTATTGTCCTACTCGCTCCCACCATTGAACAGATTGATGAGGTTGCCACCCCCCAGGACGGTACCAGCGCGGTGATTGAAGACCTGTCATACTGCTACATCAGCCCACAGAAATGCTACAAAGATGATTTTGACCTGCAAGTAGACAGCTATGAAAGCTATCATCGCAGGCATCACACCACACGTTCCCTGCTCAAGGCTGCCCTCATCGGCAAGAAAGGCCGAGAGCGCCACGTCAGCAAAAAGTTGAACTATACAGTAAAATAGCTGAGCGGCACACCCCCACTCACCGGGGATATGCCGCACACTTGTTACCTGCTGCTTTTAAACTGTTGTCACCAGGCGATTGCGTGAGTCCCTGAAACTATTGAAGGTGTCAAAGATATCCCTCAGGCCCGCGATGGAGTTCTCAGCCTGCGTCTGATACAGGTTGCCTGAGGTGCGCGTGACATGCTCTGAAGCCAGTCCCTGCATGGCCGCGCTGACGCCGGACACCTGCTCCATCATCCGCAACTGTATCGCCAACAGGGATGCCGCGCCGCCGTCGCTGAAGGTATTGGACAGTACCTCGGGACGCTTGTCGCCACGGTTGCCGCGATAGGGTATCAACGCCCCGGGGTGAGCCCAACGGTCTGCCACGTCCTGCAAGGTCCAGTCATCAGGTAACGCCTCGATGGGATACATCACCGCCGACTTTGCCGAGGTCATCATCACGTGGTCAATCATTGTCAACAGCCGGTTGATACCCTTTTGCTGGTCGATAACATCCTCGACAAACGGGTGTACCTCACCGTCAATCAGTGGATACAGCTTCAGGGCAAAGGGATGTCCGCCGTGTCTGTAGGGAGAATCATAGCATCGCACGAGCACACCGGCCGGCGTATACCATCGGCACCGCCAGCGCAGGGTCTGTGCCGGACTGCCGGCCTCAGCGCACTCAGCCAACAACAGGCGACCGTTCTCCTTGTCATGCACCCGCACAATATCCCTACACTCAAGGACCCATACCTCAATCAGGCAACATCGTCCCGGCTCAACAGCTATACCCCACTCTGCCGTCATGCCGCCGGGCAACACATCTGTGTCAAAATTTACCGCCCCCTCAATGCGGGCACACACCTCGCTGTCTCCGCCCCCAAGGCGCATCTTAGCCTCATTTATGCCCATGGTGTGGATCTGCCCCACCAACTCAAGGTCATGCCCGCGCGGGTCGCTGAAACGGTTTGTGAAGAATCGCTCAGGGCTGATGTTGTCAATCCACACACCATCCCCCGCCATACGCCTTTCAGGGACAACCCGCTGCACGGCACACCCCGAGATCAGGAACTCCTCCATCATCCTTGCGTCCATCTCACTCAGCAAGTTACGCTCGGCAACCTCAGGTGGAAGCCCCGGCTCCTCATTCACAATCATCTCCCTGAAACGGCCCACCACACTTTTAATCAACTGCCGCAACAGGTTATTGGTTTGGGGCCGTGCCCCTGACGCCAACGCCGCCTCAAACTCAGTGACAGTACGCCCGTCAACCCTCTCCGGGTCGCCCCACTGTTGCCCATATGTGAACGCCTTCATGCGCCGGCGCCGGGCCCTCAGGCTTGCCCACTCATTCCACGCACGCCCCGCGGCCTCAAACACCTGCTTGTCTATCATGGTGCCGAAACTGCTGTTCAAAACATCACCTCCCATTTTTTTCATTTTTGATTTATTTAAATATTAAATATTCCCGTCATATCTCTTTCGGCACAAACGGAAACAGCTGACGCAAAATGCAGTCATCAAAAAGATATGTCCCGTCTGTAGGCCTTGTTACAACCCTAACACGCACCAGGTCCGGCTTCCGCTCAAAAGGGAAAACCGTCAGGTGCGAGCCACTCACCACCGCTACCGGTGGCATAAAAGGATTCACAACCGCCTCTTTCACAATCGGTATTGCACAGGGGAGTCCCGAAACCGACACGTCAAACACGCGCTCAACAGTTGTCGGGAGGGTTGCGCGCCAACAGAACTCCCCGGCACCCTCCAAGGCAACTGCCAGTTCAGAACAAATCAACGCATCCTCCGGGCCGTGTGCCAACAAATCAGCGTACCATCCACGCAACTGATGCCGCATCAACTCATCAGTGTCGCACCCGTCAACACGCTCTGCCACCGCCCCGTAAACCTCATAGGTATTCATATTGCGCAGCCGGCGCCATAACGTCATCATCTCATCCTCAGTTAACTCTAATCTCATAACACAAATTATTAGCACCGGCACCATGCTCGGCGACACAAAGCTACCTCGCCGAACATCCACCAACAGCACCATAACACATCTTGTCCACACAAAAAAATTATCCCCGACACTAAACGCCTTTAAACCCGCCCCTTAGCACAACTACAAAATTCACAAAATTTAACATTGTGCTTTCCAAAAAAAACTTATTTTTGCCGCCCAAACCCCATAAATGTAAAAATTATGTATTGGACCCTTGAACTCGCTTCAAAACTTGAGGATGCACCCTGGCCCGCCACCAAAGATGAGTTGATAGACTACGCCATGCGTTCAGGCGCTCCCATGGAAGTGATAGAAAACCTGCAAGAGATAGAAGACGAAGGCGACACCTACGAATCCATCGAGGACATCTGGCCCGACTACCCCACCAAAGAAGACTTCCTCTTCAACGAAGACGAGTATTAATACGGCTTCAGAGGTTTAGGCCGCGCAATAACAAAGAGTTGAACCGTGCCCGGTGGTAATGGTCAACTCTTTTTTCTATCTTTTTGCGAAAAGAATTAATCAGGCTCTCCACGAGCGTTTTAAGTTCCTTTTAGGCTCACCTTTCCTCTCTTATTTGCTATATTTTTGCACCTTCCGGCGCTTTCTTACCATGCGGTAAGTTATCAGGGTGATAATAACTAAAAATAGGATGATGACGAGGGTAATGGAGTGTTTATATAGCGTGTCGGTGATTTCGTCAATGGTTGTGTAAGAAGTTCGATTGTCTTTTTGCGGGACATCTTTCAGACGGTCATACGCTTGAGAAACGGTAAGACATTCCATTTTTTTACCCTTGCAGTATTTGATAATCTCATCAAGGTACCCGGGCGAAAAATCACGTTGATTATTACTATGGGTAATGAAGACTATCCAACTATTTTGACCTAATGCACTATCAATTATACTCTTAATAACGGTTATATCATCGTGACGTCGAAGAGGCAGACGTGAAATATAGTATTTATCAAGAGCATCAATTCGGTTGACATTCCCTCTTGAGTCGAAAGCCAAAAGTGTTTCGGGAGATAACAACGCTTTCAGAGAGTCTCGGCGAGCAGGAGGAAATTTCCCGAAGGGATATACGAAGAAACGTCCGCCGGTAAATCCCAGGCTGTCAAGAACTATTCGTGACCGCAATATCTCCCCTTTCAACGCCTCGGCATCTCCATTGGTCCAGATCTCTTTGTCATGGGTCAGCGAGTGGTTTATCACCTCAAATCCCTGCCGCTGATAACTTAGCAGAGTGTCGACAATTTCAGGTGATTGCAATAGATTCCGGGCTATTGCAGCAAATGCCACTTTTACCCCATTGGCATCGGCTACACTCTTTACTGCAGCCAAAGACCGCGTATCAGCTGCATCGTCATCTATAATTGTAAAAAAGGAGTCGGCTTTTGCTACATTGGCGAAAAATATCAGGAAGATTGTGAAGCATCGAGCTGCCGAATTGAGTGGCCTTATTTTACTCGCCAAACACATAATTGAATGAGAGAAGCACCGAAACATAATTGAGTTTCTGATTGCCGGCCACGGGTATAGACAGCATAGGGCTGACTGATAAATTTTTGACTTTGAAATCAAAGCCGGCTCTCACGCTTTTCTCGCTCTGGCGATAGACGGGGATTGTGTTATAGTCTGCGCAAACAGCTATCTGCCGGGTAATATCAAACTTGGCCCCGAGGCGAAACATGGTTTCATAGTGGAATGTAGAGTCATAGTGCGGGTTTAGAATCCCGTAAACCCCGGCTCGTTTATAATTATACGACAAATCGAATAGCACACCGCCATTACGATAATTATTGTTCCAGGTCATGCCATAGTAGGGAGAGACCTTGAAAGACAGGTTGTCGAAGAATGTATGCTGATACCCCGCGTATAAGCGCACATATTGGTATTGCATTTTTTCGGAGTAAATGCTGTGCTCCAGTTGGACAGAAAATTTCTTGTCCCACGTATAACCGGCATAGACATACCTTGTGTCCCGGATGCCGACATTGAATTGGGCCTGTGCGCTAAAGCAAGCAATGAGGGCTAAAAGTATTGTAGCAGTAAAGTTTTTCATTCTAATTCTTTTGTTAGGATTTTCGTTACTATTGCGTATCCGTAGATATTCAAATGCAGTCCGTCAAGAGTGTATTGAGGATTAATTGTGCCGTCGCGCATTAACGCAGAGGTGATGTCGACATATTCCAGAGATGGGTTCTCGGCTGCATAGCGCCGAATGAGGCCATTAAACTTGAGAATTGTTAGATTAACATCCTCTCGGTCGCCGATGAAGTTGCGGGGAGGGACAGAGAGAATAAAGGTCTTGGCAGCTCCAAGATTTCTAATGGCCGCAATGTACCTTTGGGCATACCCCTCTATATATCCATCATCGGTGAAGGTATTTATGTCGTTAGAACCGAAGTGGGTTACAACGGTTTTTCCCTCAAATCGGCCTGCTAAACTTTCAATATATTCGACCCCGGAGCCTGACACGCCGAGATTTTCAGGCAGCAACATCGGGAATGACTCGTTTAGGTCCCAGCGTGCTATAATTGAATCGCCGACAAAAGTTATTCTGTTGGTAATCTTATCGTCGCAGCCGGTTACTACCAACACTATCAGGGTGAGGAAAAACAATATGACCTTTTTCATTTATTCTGTCTGAGTCTTTTTATCATTAAATCAGAATATATCTTAGCTCCGTTATGATTGAGATGTGCGTTGTCAAAGAACAATGTGCTGTCGCTATTAAAGGGTTCAAGGTACAAGTCATTATATATTGGCACATTATTAGCGTTGCAGATTGAGTCAAGAGACTTCCTTATCGGAGCGAGATTGTCGTATGTTACGAATGTCGGGGGTACGAACGTAATCAATTTGATACCATTATCTCGGCACAAGTCTATAATAGTTTTCAATTGGGACAGTCGTTCCTCAGTGACTTTTGAAGAGCTCAAATCCAGCTTATTACGTTGAGGGAATTCTGCCGGAATTGGTTTGGCTATGAATCCGTTTTCTCCTACTTCATTGGGAGTGATAAAGTGATAGAGCAAAATCCTGAACCAAATTGTATTAAATCGATATAGATTAGATTTCAACAGGTATTTAGCCTTAGGCGACATTTTTTCCAGCCCCTCGTCGATACCCTGATTCCCGGTGCCGTAATAGGGGACCAAGAAGTTATATCGGTCGCCCATACCCTTCCCGATCAAATCGTTGACATTGATGCCGAGCAGTACATATTCAGGCTTTTTGTTTCTCATAGCCGTCTGCAATGCGGTCAGGTAAAACGGAATCGTTTGTCCGTTTGAGGCTCCATTGAAAAATGACACATTAAGGCTGTCTGATAATTTCTTGGTGTCTATGCTGTTTAACGCCGTGCTGCTCCCTAATACCAACCCCTCCTCGTTGAAGGAGTTTACCAAATGCGAAAATGAGGTATAATCGCCACCAAGGTCATGGTTTCTGACATACCATCCGCTTATAAGGCCCACACTGATGTCGGCAATTATTAGCACTCCCAGTACACCTAAGATCCAGAAGAGCAGCTTCTTCATAAGTTTAGAATTGAAAATAGATAAATTGTCCTCCCTCAAAGTTACCGCACAACAAAATAATTACCAGCAACAATCCTGAAGCCAGGATACCGGTAAACATATTTGAGGCGGTAGCAGTCGGTTTCCCTCTCCTTTCGCGATATTCCGTTATTACTTCTCTGCAAAACAGTACAGCAATCAGCAGTATCGAGAGAACGAGGGCAGGCTTGCCCGCGCCATTGTACAAAGGCCCATGGTCGGTTGCAATCTTCTTAACAGCATACACTGCGTCTGAGATATTCTTAGCACGAAATATAATATACCCGACCAGCAACATCATGTAGGTGCCTAACCACCAAATAATCCTTAAAGGAGTAATACCCCTTTTTGTATCAAAGCGTGAGAGCCCGGGTAAATACTTTTTCTTCACTTCATTATAGTATGCTTGTATTACTTGAAGCACACCATTGTACATACCCCAGACGATGTAAGTATAATTGGCCCCATGCCACAAGCCACTGACAAGGAAGGTGACAAAGATATTTCGCTTGTGCTTCAAGGATGATACGCGATTACCACCCAACGGGATATACACATAATCGGTAAACCAGGTGGAGAGAGAAATATGCCATCTTCTCCAGTGATCTTTGATAGAGGTAGCCAAGAAAGGTTGCCGAAAATTTTGCATCAACTTGAAGCCCATACAATGGGCACACCCAATGGCGATAAGGGAATACCCTCCGAAATCAGATAATATCTGAAAAGAGAAGAATACCGAAGCGAGGGCAATGGAGGTGCCTGAATGGTTGTGTAGATGCTCAAAAACTGCATCAACATAGGTGGAAACATTATCAGCAATACACAGCTTCATAAAGTAGCCCCACAACATCATCTGCAGCCCGTTGATACATTGCTGTCCTGAAAAAACGTGCTTGTAGTGGAATTGAGGCAACAGATTGCTGGCTCGCTCGATGGGTCCCGCAACCAACTGAGGAAAGAAGGAGACAAAAAGCGCATAGGTCAAAAGACTACGTTCTGCTTTTATGGTGCCACGATAAACGTCTATGCTATACCCTAAAGCCTGGAACGTGTAGAAGGATATACCTACCGGCAGCAATAAGTCAAACTGGGGGATATCTATACCTATACCCAGGAAAGACAGCCCATCGTGAATAGCTGTATTGAAGAAATTTGCGTATTTATATAGGAATAAGATAGCGAGATTGACAATGACACAAACAGAGAGAACAACCTTCTTCTTATCAGGGTATCGAGTCATGAGGCGCCCGGAACACCATGTTATAAATGTTGACCCGAAAATCAGGAGCGCATAAATGGGCTCCCAATTCATGTAGAAATAATAACTTGCAATTAGCAAGAAGATATTCTTGTACCTATATGGGAGCACCCAATAGAATAATACAACTATCGGAAAAAAGGCAAGAAAAGAGAAAGAATTAAAGAGCATGTAAATAGAGTCTCAAGTAAGTTTCAATGATTTCAGTTGTTAAACTCCATTCTTGCGGGAAAGTTACCCCTTTTGATTCGTATATAATATATCTTCAATTTCCTATGTCAAAATAGTTTAACAATTCATGAAGCCACGATTTCCTCAACCCGGATATAATAGTAACGGGTTGAAAAATCATATACTTCGGGTTTGCCTGACAAAGGTAAATAATATACCCGACTTGAACAAACCCCACTCATTCTCATCGCGTTTGGGAGAACTATTGGGGGGAGTGAGGCGTTATCAAAGAAAAGAATTTTATTA
>CAYMNF010000072.1:0-8950 GCA_964391735.1 uncultured Bacteroides sp.
TGAAACGTTTGATTGAGTAGATGGTGCGTTTAGGGTTGGTGATTGCCTGACGTTTTGCAGGCTCGCCCACTTTACGCTCGCCACCGTCAACAAATGCTACAATTGAGGGGGTGGTGTTACGACCTTCGCTGTTAGGGATAACCACGGGGTCATTACCTTCAACAACTGATACACATGAGTTGGTGGTTCCAAGGTCAATACCTATTATCTTTCCCATAATTTTGTTAAGTTTTTATTTGTTTATTTTTCTTGTTTCTTGAATTCGGTTAATTAGCTCTCATTGATACTAACTTGTACACTATTCTAACAAATGTTGTGCCAAAAAGTTTGTAGGGTAATGCAAAGTTGTCAATATGTCAGTTTCATGTCAGTGTGACAGGGCGCCCGCTGAATCGTTTTGGCCCTTCTTGGGCAGCCACATCCTCAGCAGCACATACCCGCCAACCCCGGCAATCACCGATGCCACCACAATGCCTAACTTGGCCTTGTTCAGCATTATGAGGTTTGCAGAATCGCCATCGCCGAATGACAGGGTGGCAATAAACAGTGACACCGTGAACCCTATGCCGGCAAGCAGGGCTATGGCTGACATCATCTTCCAGTCGGTTGACCGGGGCATGGGGGCAAGCCCGAGCTTGACAGTTGCCCATGAAAAACCGAGGATGCCGACGAACTTACCAATCACCAGAGCGCAGATTATCGCCAGTGACAAGCCCTCGAACACCGATGCGGGGTCCATACCCGCAAACATTATCCCCGCATTGGCAAAAGCAAACAGCGGCACAATAAAGAAGTTGACAATCGGGTGCAGTGAGTCTTCAAGCTCTTGCAGCGGCGAGATTACCTTATCCGATGCATGCTCTATCTCCTTCAGCCAGTTCATCTGCTCGTGGCTTAGAATCATTCTTTCCTCACACTCAATGTCACCTTTGCAGTCAAAGTGGCCGATGGCCTGGTGTATCTCCTCAATGTATTTGCGCGGTTGGAATACCGGTTTGGCCGGCACACAGAAAGCCACCAATACACCGGCAATGGTGGGGTGGATTCCCGAGTTGAGGAACAGGAACCACACGACACCGCCAAGACCCAGGTAGAAGATCTTGCTTTGTATGTGCAGTCGCGACCCCAAAAGCAACAGTACGAGGACGCCGGCGGCCCAGAACAGGAATACCGGCTCGATGTGCGATGAATAGAAAAGGGCAATGACAATGATGCCACCAATGTCATCAACAACCGCAAGGGTGGTGAGGAAGATCTTGAGTCCCACCGGCACGCGGCTGCCAAGCATTGCCAGCACGCCCAGGGTAAAGGCTATATCGGTTGCCATGGGTATGGCGGCACCGTCGGTATAGTCCGTGCCATGGGCAAGGGCAAAAAATATCAGCACCGGGATTATCATGCCGCCAATAGCGCCCATTATAGGGAGCAACGCCTGTTTGAAGGATGCAAGCTCTCCCACCAAAATCTCACGTTTTATCTCCAGGCCGATGGTGAAGAAGAAAACCGCCATAAGGGCATCGTTGATAAACTGCAGCAAGGTCATGGGGTGCCCCGCGTGGCTGAAGAGGTTGAAGCTGCCAATCTGCAGCCTTATCTCCTGGTCCCAAAAGCTGCTATACAGGGTGTTAATCCCGGGGATGTTGGCAGCCAGAAGTGCCAGCACGGTGACAAGGATAAGCACATTGCCGCCCGTGGCATGCCGCCTCAGGGCCTGGCGTGCCGCATAGAAAATTGAATTTTGGTTCTCCTGAATCATAAATAAATAGTTGTGTTAACCTTAAAACATCTCCCGGGCCCGGTTGGTTTTAACATTGGTTTTAAATAATGTTGTATCTTTGCCAATGTGAAAACGGACAAACGTACCACCCGCCGCAACACCGGCTCGCCCCGCAAAAAGCGGGCTCAAGAGGGATTCTTCAGGCGACACGCCATCGGGGTGATGATATTCTGCGTGGCTTTTGTTATCCTGGCCGGCGGTGCCGTGTATATGTGCATGGAAGGGTATAATGGCAAGGAGGATACCTATATTCATGTTGAGGAGGGTATGACCCCCGCTCAACTTCGCGACCGCCTGCAGAGCCAGTTGGGAGCCTCCATGGGATACCGCGTGTATATGTTGTGGAGGTTGCAGGGTGGAAACATTGAGTCCTCAAAGGGCCTGTACCGCATTGAGCCGGGCCGCTCAGCCTTTATGGCGGCACGTATCATCGCCAAAGGTCGGCGCACTCCGGTCAAGGTCACATTCAACAATGTACGCTCGGTGGGCGACCTCTCCCGCATCGTTGCGGCGCGTATGGAGTTCACCGCTCAGGAGTTCAGGGATGCGGCTGAAAAGGTGTTGAGCATCGAGGGTTATAAGCCCGAAGAGTTTCCCGCGGCATTTATCCCTGATACTTACGAGTTTTTTCCCCATACCGATGCCGAGAAGGTCGTGCGTCGGCTCCTGAAGGCGCGCAACAGTTTTTGGAATGATGAGCGCGTAGCAAAGGCTGAGAAATTAGGTCTGACCCCCATAGAGGTTACCACGCTTGCCTCAATTGTCGAGGAGGAGAGTGCCCGCCCCTCTGAGCATCCGCAGATAGCCCGTCTTTACCTTAACCGCCTGGCCAAACACATGCGCCTGCAGGCCGACCCCACGGTAAAGTTTGCCCTGGGCGACCCGACAATACGCCGCATATCCACCGATATGTTAAAGACCCCCTCGCCTTACAACACCTACACGGTGCAGGGACTGCCCCCGGGCCCCATCAGGATTCCCGACCCGCGCACCATTGATGCCGTGCTCAATGCCCCCGAGCATCCCTATCTGTATATGTGCGCCAGGGCTGACTTCTCGGGGTATCATGATTTTGCCGTGGACTATAATGAGCACCGCAAAAACGCCGAAAAATATCGTGCCGAGCTTGACAAGCGCGACATCCACTGACCTCCACCTCCGCATCTGATGGAAAACACCATAATATCACCCGCAAAATCGTTGATGCACAACGGCGTGGCTGTCTTTCAGGACATCAAGCAGCTTGACGGGTTCCGCACCCCATACCGGCTGAAGATGAACCTGATGGTGGTGTGTGTGCGGGGTGCCATCTCGGCTACCATCGACCTGGATATGCGCCGCATGTCGGCAGGGCAGATTATGTTTCTGCGTCCCGGGCACATCATTGATGATGTCACCAGCGCCGAGGATTTCTCGGGATACTTTCTTTTGGTAGAGGAGGCGAAGTATGCCTCAACTCTCCCGCTGACAAACGGCTATATGGCAGCCTGCCTGGTATATTTCAGGGACCACTCCATCATCACCGTTGACCCCGGGGATATGGAGAGCGTAAAAATGATTTACTCCCTGCTCAAGCAGAGGATGTACAGGGTGGGGCAGCCATACGGACAGCTTATTTTCAACACGCTGTGTGAGTTGCTTTTCTTTGAGACCCTGAGCCTGTACACCACCGAGATGGAGAAGCGACCCGAGAAGCGCACACGACGCGAGGAGTTGCTGTCGCGGTTTATCTCCCTGGTTGACAAGGATTTCAAGGTTAGCCGCTCGGTCAATTATTATGCCGAGAAGTTGTCACTGTCGGCCAAGCATCTCAGCACCGTCATCAAGCAGACAACCGGGATGACGGCCGGCGAGTGGATTGAGAACAAGGTCATCAGGGAGGCAAAGTTTATGTTGCGCTCTTCGCCGCATACCATACAGCAGATTGCCCGTGAGTTGAACTTTGCCAACCAGTCATTTTTCGGTAAATATTTCAAGAATCTGACAGGGATTTCCCCGGGTCAATACCGTTCACATCCTGATTAATTTTGCCTATGAGGGTTAGAAGATTGCTATTGTGCATGATGGGAGTCCTGCTTTTCACGGGGCTGTATGCACAGATGTCTGACACTTACATGCAGATGGTAACTGACGCAGAAGTGTGCTGCAAGCGCGGGCAATGGCCACAAGCCGAGGAAACCCTGCGCAGCGCCATGCGTCTTGAACCGGACAATCCCCTTAACGTAATGTTGCTCACCAACATAGGGATGCTAAAGTTTTATCAGGGGGACAATGCCGGGGCCCTTGCAGTCCTTGACAGCGCCCACAACCTCTCACCCCGGTCAGCCGTGATTCTTGAGAACCGTGCAAATGTGCTCCTGGCCCAAAATCGACCCGAGGAGGCACTTGCTGACTATGACGTCATTTTGGGTGCCGACTCTCTGAATACCTATGTGCGATACATGCGCGGACTCCTGCGCCTGCAACGTAATGACACCATCGGCTCACGAGCCGACTTCCTGACCCTTGACCGCATAGCTCCCGACTCGCTCGAGACCAATATAGCATGGGCATCTTATACCTCTATGACAGGTGACTGGCAAGAGTGTGAACGCCGCCTCAACCGTGTGATAGTGCATGACCCGTCCCCCGAGTTCCTCATTGAGCGCGCCCGTGCACGTATCAACACCGGTAACCTGCAGGGCGCGTCTGATGACCTGGGCCGCGCGCTTTTGCACCTGCCTGAGGAGGCCGAAATCTTCATGCTTCGTGCTGAGGTCAACTATCAGTGCTACCTCTTTGACGATGCCGCTGCCGATGCCCGCAAGGCCGTCAGCCTCGGTGCAGACCCCGCCCGCGCCGCCAAATACCTCCGCTAACCCAAAAGCGCGAGGGGTTGTAATTAATTATTACCCACCCTGTTACCCTCTATGCGATAATACCCAAACATACTATCTACGTTCGGGTATTATCTGCTGAGTGGTATATTGCTGAATGTCAGTAGTTTATTGTTGCAATACTGACTGGTGCCTTTTGGGGATACGCCGGGATTACTCGCCGTAAACAATTATGGTGGCCACCCCAAACATTATCAGCATATACAGTAATCCAACAACAATCAAGAAAAGTAGAAAGTACAGGATCCTTTTCCTTGGCGAGCCCATGGGGAAAGCTTGATACAGTGCAAAGGAGCAAATCAGGACTGTATATAGGATCTCCAACGCTGAATAAACCGCCTCAGAAAGCAGCGACAACGGGCTCAGCACAATGCTGAACAGCAAGAATGCCGACGTCATATATATCATCGCCGCAAAGTATTCGGCAACGTTGTACTTTTTGGCTCCCACACCTCCATACACAATCGGTATAGCCAACAGGGCAGGGATGTAAATGGTGAGATTGCGCACAATCATGCTGTTCATCAGAAAATCTGTGACGGCCATAATCATTTTGTGTGCGAGGGGTGCCTGACCGTTCCCTGTCTCTACGATTTCTCCCGAGGCATCGGCCGGGAAAAGCCCGGAGACAACAGCGCTGAGAAAGCACACCACAATAAGCATCGACACCGGTGGAACATATCGGACCCGCCGACACCCTATATAGTCTCGAATCACTACCCAGGGATGAATCAGCAATTGCCAGGCAGTGTACAGAAACCCCTGATTGATGCGTGTCAACCCAGCCAACATACCAATGAAGAAGGTCTTGTTATCAAGCCGCGCTGTGTTTGTCGGCTGTCCGCAGTCGGGACAAAACCTTGAGGTGCAAGCACTTCCGCAGTTCTTGCACTTCACCACCGTCGGTTTCTTATCAGTCATCACAGACATTACCTATCTCCCCGCCAAAGATACAAAATTTCCCAACATACCCATTCCCGCAAACCTCTGTACAATACTTCCCCTTACCCTTTTCGTAATTATCCCGGGGCCGGGACTTTGAAACACTTTTTAACGTTTTGGGGGAGGGTTTTGCCCTTTATTTTTGCTACCTTTGTGCCAAATTTTTTTCGAGGCACATGAATCTTCAAGAGAAATCCAACAGCAAGAGAATTGTAAGCTACAACGGTTTGAACTTTGTACCCTACATCGAGAACAGCGCCATAAAAAAGCGCGTGGCCGAGATCGGGAAACAAATTTCAGAGGAATATAAGGGCAAATTGCCCATGGTGGTATGCGTCTTGAATGGCGCATTTCCTTTTGCCTCAGAGCTGTTTATGAATCTTGACATCGATGCTGAGATAACTTTTATACGCCTTTCTTCATATCAGGGCACCGAGTCCACCGGTGTCATCCGCAAGATGATGGGTGTGAACGCTGAGGATGTTAAGGACCGCGACATCATTGTTGTTGAGGATATAGTGGACACCGGCCATACCATCGTGAATCTGCTTGCCGACCTCAAGGAGATGCAGCCCGCCTCGTTGAAAGTGGCGACGTTGCTCTTCAAACCGGAGGCACTGGTTGAGGAGTTCAAGCCGGATTATGTCGGTTTTTCAATACCCAAAAACTTTATCATCGGGTACGGCCTTGACCTTGATGGGCTGGCACGTAACCTTAAAGACATCTGGGTGTTGGATCCTGAAGAGAAGGCTAATTAACTGATTAACATATTTTTAATTCCTAAATTCGGAAAATGGCCAATATAGTGATATTTGGACCTCCGGGCAGTGGAAAAGGTACCCAAAGTCAGAGGATAAAAGAGAAATATAATCTTGCCCACATATCGACGGGCGAGATGCTGCGAGACCGCATTGAGCGCGGCACCGAGTTGGGCAAGCTTGCCGACTCATACATCTCAAAGGGCAATCTTGTGCCCGATGAGGTGATTGTATCGATGCTTGAGAAGGAGATGGAGAAGGCTGAGGCCGCCGGCGGAATTATTCTGGACGGTTTTCCCCGTACTGTGCGCCAGGCTGAGGCACTGGACAAGATGCTGAAAAGGCGCGGCTCAGAAATTTCACACGTGATAGGCCTTGAGGTTCCCGACGAGATGGTGACTGAGCGTCTGTTGAAGCGCGGCGAGGAGTCAGGCCGCTCTGACGACAATGCCGAGGCCATAAAGCAGCGCCTGGAAGTCTACCACAATACCACTGTTCCCGTCAAGGAGTATTACAGTCGTCAGGGCCTTTACCGCCCCGTTGACGGCTCAAAAGAGATTGAGGAAATCTTCAGGCAGATAAACGACTTGATGAGTTGAAAAGAATGTATATATAAACCGGTATATATAAGGCTTTCCCGATGCCCGGGGAGGCCTTAATATATATAAGGCGCAACATCAAAACTGAAAAGATGACCATCAACGACAGACGAGGACTGACACCACAACAGGTTGAGGATAGCCGCCAACGCTTTGGGGCGAACATCCTTACGCCCCCGCCCAAACAGCCGTTGTGGAAAAAGTTCCTTGAGAATTTCAAAGACCCCCTCATCATTATCCTGCTGGTGGCCCTTGTGCTGTCGGTAGGCATATCCTGCTATGAGTATTGGGGCCTGAATGAGGGCGATGAGGTTTTCTTTGAGCCGTTAGGTATTTTTTTTGCCATAATCTTGGCTACCGGTCTGGGCTTTATCTTTGAGGTGAAGGCTGACAAGGAGTTTGCAATCCTCAACAAAGTCAATGATGATGCCCTTGTGCAGGTGTTGCGTGGCGGCAATGTGACGCAGATTCCCAAAAGGGAGATTGTGGTTGGGGACGTGGTGCTGTTGTCAACGGGCGATGAAGTGCCCGCCGACGGCGATTTGTTGCAGGCAGTCTCCCTGACCATGGATGAGTCCTCCCTGACCGGTGAACTAATGTGCCACAAGTCAACAGATGAGAATGACCGCGACCCTGAGGCCACATACCCCACAAACCGGGTACTGCGCGGCACAAAAGTGATGGAGGGGCATGGCGCGTTCTTGGTGGACAAGGTCGGTGACGCCACCGAGAATGGCCGCGTTATGGTTGATGCCCAAATCGACAACTCGGTAAAGACACCCCTTGATGAGCAACTTGAGCGGTTGGGGGCCCTCGTGGCAAAAGCAAGCTATGTTATAGGTGTGCTTATAATTATCGGTCGCTGCCTGATGTATTACCTTGACCCGGCGTTTGACGGGTTCGCCAATATGCATTTTGGTGCCTACCTGTTGCAGTCCCTGATGATTGCCGTGACGTTGGTGGTGGTGTCGGTGCCCGAGGGGTTGCCTATGGCAGTCACCCTGTCGTTGGCATACTCCATGCGTCGAATGTTGCATACCAACAATTTAGTGCGCAAGATGCACGCTTGCGAGACCATGGGTGCCACGACGGTAATATGTACTGACAAGACGGGCACCCTGACACGCAACAGCATGCGGGTGGCCGAGACACAGTTCTATGGTGACATACCACCCGCTCTGATTTATGAGGGGATAGCGGTGAACACCACCGCATCGGTTGACAGCAGCGGTGCCACGCCGCGCCCGGTTGGCAACCCCACCGAGGGAGCCCTGCTTTTGTGGATGATTGACCGCGGTGTTGACTATGAGCGGTTAAGGACTGAGGTAAAGGTTCTTGCCGAGATTCCGTTCAGCACCGAGCGCAAGTATATGGCCACTGTGGTGCAAGGTCCCGCAGCCGGTGGTAAACCGGTGATATACGTTAAGGGTGCCCCCGAGATTGTTCTTGAGCATTGCCGACAAATTGCCGGGGATACACCGAGAGAGGGAATCCTGAGCCAACTGTCAGAATGGCAACGGCACGCCATGCGCACCCTTGGATTTGCATATCAGATTCTTGATGGTGAATTTGACCTGAAAGATTTGCAAACCCTGTCACAGTTCAGCAATCTAACCTTTATGGGTATTGCCGCCATAAGCGATCCCGTGCGCGATGATGTCCCGGCCGCCATAAAAGAGTGTCTTGATGCCGGTATTGCGATAAAGATAGTTACCGGCGACACCCCCGCAACAGCGGCAGAAATAGGGCGGCAGGTCGGACTTGTAACCGATGCCGACCCTGAGGGTTGCATCATCACGGGACCGGAGTTTGCCGCGCTCAGCGATGCCGAACTGGATGACAGGGTTGACTCATTCAAAGTCATTGCCCGAGCCCGCCCCGGCGACAAGCGGCGCCTTGTTGAGGCCCTTCAGCGTCGTGGGCATGTTGTGGCAGTTACCGGTGACGGCACCAACGATGCGCCGGCCCTGAAAGCCGCCCATGTGGGCCTCTCAATGG
>CAYMNF010000073.1:0-8393 GCA_964391735.1 uncultured Bacteroides sp.
CGGGGGTTCGAATCCCTCTCTCTCCGCACAAAGTAGCTCGCTGATTCCCGGCGAGCTATTCTTTTATGAGGGTCACACATCTTCCTTCTTGGCGGGGGTTCGAATTCCTCTCTCTCCGCACAAAGTAGCTCGCTGATTCCCGGCGAGCTATTCTTTTATTTTTTGGTTTACCGATAACGGGTAAAAAATTGCTGTACATTGTCTCCGTTTCCCAGGGCAGACCGCGGACGCACGAGCCGAATTGCTTTCCCGCGAACGTACGCAAATTGCTGTAACTTGTCGGCATTTCCCGGGGCGGACGGCGGACGCACGAGGCGTGTGTCCCTACGTTCGCGGTAAACAGACGGCAGCATAAACGATTGACGTTCAAAATAATTACTCGTACTGGGACAATGCTTGTTTGTCCCTACGGTCGCGGTTAACAAACTGCAGCATAAACGATGGGCGTACAAAAATTTGGGGGGGGAGAGAAAACGAAAGGCTACGCAGGGGCGCAGCCTTTCGGGTGGAAGAGGGTGGGAGAGTTATCGTTTTAGGACGCGTTGGGAGGAGATGAGTTTGCCGTCTTGCTCAACGGTGACCACGTACATGCCGGCGGGCACTACGGGGTATATGCGCATGGCCTCTTGGGCGTCTGCGTTGAAGTCGTTGGCCAGAAGGCGGCGTCCATCCATACCTACCAAGCTGATGTGGAATGACCCGTCGGTGGGTGCCACAATGTCAAGGTAGTTGTCAAAAGGGTTGGGAGTGACATCTGCGGATGGTGTGGTGACGTTTTCGATAGATGAAGAGGCGTCTCCAACAGTTATCTTGAACTGCTTTGTGTGCTCGCCATACTCGTTTTTCAGGGTTACGCCGGCCAAGTATGTGCCGTTGTAAGGGAATACCAGTTTGGCTCGGCCGGTAGTGTTGTTGCCGGCGATATCTGCTACTGAGCCACCTTCGTTGGTAAACTCTACTGTGGTTTTCAGGTTGAATGCTGAGCCGCTGAGGGTGGGAGCACCGGCGCAATAGGTGGGTTTAATCCACTTGACTGTGCCTTGGCCCTCAACCTCGGTGGCCTCATAGTCATGGCTACCGGCCTTGAAGGGTGTGGTGCCCACGCCGGTAAATGTGTAGTCGTTGGCGCAGTCCTTTTCAAAGTCAAATGCTGAAACCAGGCCGGCGGGGAGGGATGCGGGATTGATGTCCTGCATTGATTTGGCCACGCCGTTGGCATCCAGGGCTGAGTTCCACAACATCAGGTTGTCAAGGTTTCCGGTGGCAGAACCTGATTTGTGGAGGAAGCCACCGACAGCAACAACGTTGTTGGCACGCCAGCCATAGGTGGTACCTTGATAGGTGGGATTACCGCTCTTTGCCTGGTCGTTGCGGGACCATGAGGTTACGGTCTGCTCCTTGCCGTCAAGATAGAAGTGCGCAAGTACCTGTCCGGAAGCGTTGCGGTCAAACACGTATGCGAAGTGGTGCCATACGCCCG
Source organism: uncultured Bacteroides sp. (assembly GCA_964391735.1). Lineage (GTDB taxonomy): Bacteria > Bacteroidota > Bacteroidia > Bacteroidales > Muribaculaceae > CAG-1031. Next base: position 1,481 of record CAYMNF010000073.1, read on the forward strand.
GTTCAATTCGAGTGTTGTCAAAGCGATAGTTGACATTGCCGCCGGTAGCCATGCGCATGGTGAAGGCATCGGTGTAGCCGTTTGCATCAACGGTGTGCCAGAACCATCCCCAGTTGTTGTTTGACCAGGCATCACCCTTGTCGCGAATATTAAGCAGGTGGGCTGCCTTGTCGTTGAAGTTGTCAGGCTTGAGCCAGAAAGACACGGTGAATGAGCCGTCCTCTGGGAGCTTGGTGTCAGCATAGCGGAATCCTACACCGCCCTCGCCCACGCGGATACCGCGTGCCAAGGTTGCCTCGCCGGGTTTGGCTGAGAAGCCTATTACGGCTGATTTGGTGTCCTCAGGCAAGGCGATTTCTGCATCTGACAGGCCGTTGACTGAGGCTGAGGTTATGTAGGGGATATTGCCGGTTGCTGAACCGGTTATTTGCACCATGGCGTTGAATTGGCGTGATGTTTTTGTGGTCTCGCCGTCGATAGTTTCCATACCGTCAACAATCACGTTGTAGTTGCCGACATCCTGCAAGCCGTTCTCAAGAACCAACTCGGTGGCGTTCTCAGCCGATGCGACAGTTTTGCCGGAAGCGTCGGTGAGGGTCCATTTCGCCGGGGCATGGTTGGCATCGGCATAGCGTACGCTGAAGGCGTCACCGGGATTGATGACGTATTTGCTGAGGATAACGTTGTCTGAAGGTTCATAAACGGCATCGAGTTCCATTGCCTGGCTCCATGCGATGTCGCTCTCGTTGGTCATGTCCATTGACATAGCCGATACACCCAAGGCAACCTTTTTGCCGTCTTTATATTCAACGGGGATTGAGAACATCAGGCCGGCCCATGAAGTTGTCATTCCCATGAGCACGGGTTCTTTACCCTCCTCGCGTGCATAGAGCTTGAACAGTGAGGTGTTGACATCGCTGTTGTAGCAAACATCATTGCCCTTGTTGTTGGGCATGTTGAAGATGATCTTGCCGTCAACGCCGTCATGGCGAGCACTAAGTACCTGAGCTTTCTCAATAACGGGGGTAGCCGGCTTGGTTGAGGTAACGTTGGGGCGAATGATTGAAATCTCGCCAAGACGCATGTCAAGGTTGGCGGCGTTTTTGAACTTGAGGGCTATCATAGCAACCTCTTTCCCGGCCAGAGAGGCGAACTGCTGGCCTATGACGAATTTGCGCTCACGCCAGTAGCCTACCGGTTCGGCGGGGGTCATGATTGAGGCTGTTGACTCAACATCCTCGGCACCCTTTGCCGACAATACCAGAGCGGCGTCAGCCGACCCGTCCACAATTTTGTAGCGCACGGTCACAACGTCGCCGGCAGCAAGGGGGAACTCGGTCTTGAACAGGTGCAGGTACTCAGTGTTGGTTGACCCGTTGATGCGCACCAGGCTGCCGCCGTTCCATGCGTCGTCCCAAGTAAACTCAGCATTGAGGCCGTTGGCGGGGACGTCAGCACCCCGGCGGCCCATAAAGGATTTTGAGAACCACCACATCCAGGTGGGCAGGTAGTCTTGGATACCGATGTTGTACCACTCAGAGTTGTGGCAGCGTTTACCCTCAAGGTTGAAGAATTTACCGTTACCGAGGTTGAAGTATGAGATAAACGGCTCCTCGCTGAGGTCCCATTTGAGGGCTGAGCGGGCCGACATCATCTTTGACATGCCAAAGAAACTGTCATTGTCGGCGGCAATCTTCAGGGAGTTGTTGATGGGCAGGTCGTTGACCGGGTTGCGGGTGCCACCGGTGAACCATTTCTCCATGCGCAGCAGGTATGAGCGCAGGCGGTCATCGGGTTTGGGGCCTTTCTCGGCACGGCTCTCCCAGAACATGTTCTCAGAGTGGGCACCCCAAAGGCCTATTGACAGATTGTAGTCCTTGAGCAGGGTCCAAATCTGGTTGGTGTTTCTTTGCGGCTCCTTGCCCTGCATGTTGATGCCGCAATACAGGTCAAGGGGAGTGCGGCCATATTGCTCGGCGGTGTTGACCGAGCGTTTCAGCAGAGAGGCGTTGTTCCAGTTGTAGTTGAAAAAGAGGGCTGTGCGGATGTTGTCGCCATAACCCCAGTTCTCGATGTTGTGGGTTGACAGACCGTTGTCAAAGGAGATGGTACCGTTGTCATTGGTGCCGTCATACCATATATTCTCGGCCAGTGGGTTGCGGCCCGTGTCTTTCAGGCGGTGTATAATGTCGGCATGCAAATCCTGCAGGCGGGGAATCAGGTCCTTTAAGGTTACCGAAAACTCAGAGTTGTAGCCGATGCCATCGACACCGTAATAGTCAAGGAAGTCTGAGACCTTCTCGCCGCCGCACTCCGTCAGTGAGTAAAGGGCGTTTTTCCATGACGCTGAGATGGTACCCCAGGGCACTGAGGCCACAGCGCTGACGGGCACACCGTTCTTGTGGGCAACGTCTGAGAAGTTGCCGGGGATGCGTATAAGCTGGGTTGACCAGTTGCCATAGTGGGTGACGTATGACCACATGGGGAAAACCTCACTGTCAAACACGCCGTCGGGCAGTGCGTTGAAGGTCTCGTTGTTGATAGGAACCCAGAAGATGAGCTTCTTGTCATTCTCCTCGGTCAGCGCGGGGTTGACCTGCGTTGCAGCATTGCGGAAACGCACTTTGGGCTTTACGCGCGAGATGAAGAAGTTGTCGTCGTCGCTCCATTTCTGTCCTTTCTGCCAATTTTTCAGGGCATCGGGGAATGCAGTCCCGCGAATACCCCAGTCGATGTACGAACTCTTAATCTGCTGTGCCGACCCTGCCAAAGGGGCGCAAAGCAGCATTAATGCTATTATTTTGCTGTGTCTCATGTAATATGTAATAGTGTATTATTTTCCAAATACAAAAATACTAATTTTTTTGCAGTTACACAAAAGTGGCGCCCTAAATTGTGCTATATTTGCAACTTAGAACAAAATGACCACTGAGTATGAAGAAGCTGTTTCTAACTATTTTTGCCGGTGTCCTTGCCTTGATAGCCTATGCGCAATATGAGCGTTTTGATTTTAGAAATGCCCGGGAGATTTCTGCCATCAGGCTTTACAGCACCGATAGCGAGGGGTACCTGATTAGGGACTATTACGAGAACACAACGGCTTTAGACAGCGTGGAGCGCGTGTATGCCTACGATAAAAAGAACAAAACGGCGTATGTCCTGACGCCCCGAGGCAACTACCGCGTGTGGCTTACCGATGAGGCCGCCAAGGCTATGAAAAAGGATAAGGAGGTTGGGAAACTCAACGGGGAGGACCTCAACGCGGTTATTGAGGCCATGAACCTGAAGCTGGAGGGGAGAGCCGATGAGTATAACCGTGCGCATGAGGCCTACCTGAACTTTCTGGCCGAGGAGGCCCGCAAAAAGCGCATGGAGGACTCCATTCGCGAGCAACGACGACTTGACTCAATAGCCCGGGTAGAGGCAGCCCTTGAGCAGGAAAGAATCAACCGCTATCGCGCTACCGAGAATTGGAGCGTTATCCCCTTGGGAAATGTGAAGCTGCGCTGCAAAGAGGAGGGATGCGGCGAAACGGTTGACGGCGGAAAGGTGGTGAGCTGCGGGATGAAACAGGATACGATCTACTTCTTTTCCCAAGAGGAGTTGGCCCTGGGCAAAACCTACATGAAGATGCACTATGCCGTGCATAAAGTTGATACGGAGAAGGATAAGAAGTTGGCATTCCATGTCAAGGCGTTTGCCGACAGCCTGCAAAGCGAGGGGGCCATACTATCGCCTGAGATGGTGCCCTCCATGAATCTCTGGAGCCTTGAGAATTGCCTCGATGAGGTGAAGAAAGCTGCCCCCTACGGCTTCGTGGAGGATTGGGGATGGGATGAGGAATACGGGACCCTTACATTCCACATTTCATATACCAACCTCAACAAGAAGACCATTAAGTATATAACCGTATATTGGCAGCTTAAGAATGATGTTGACGACCCGCGCGGCAGCGGCCAATTCAAGGGCACCGGCCCGGTTGACTACCTTGATACCGGCAGCTGGGAGTGGGACAACACCCTTTACTTTGTGCGCGGCGATGTCACCCGGATGCGCATAACAAAAATTCTCCTCACCTACATGAACGGAACCACCAAGGTCCTCACGGGCAAGGAGATAAAGTTTAATTGAATCGGGTATCTTAGCCCTTATATTCAGGGGGCGTAGATTTGGGCTTGTCGTTGGGGGTGGTTGCTTGGTCGTCAGCATCCTCGCCGGCATCCTCACCCTCCTTCTTCGCGGGCTCGTCATCCTTGGGCGGCAGCGGCATAGAGGCGATCTCCTCAAACCGGGCATCCTGGGCTGCAGCGGCTTTCTCCTCCTCCTGTCGGGCTGCAAGGATCTCGTCGGTACGTGATGTCCATTGGCGCTCGCCAAAGATTTTAACGACATCCTCGGTGAAGATAACCTCTTTGGTTATCAGCAGGTCGGCGAGCTGGCCATGGCCTTGGGCGTGTTGCCTCAGGATATCCTTGGCGCGCTCATACTGTGTGCGGATGATGTTTGAAACCTCCTCGTCAATAAGCTTTGCGCGAGCATCGCTATACGGTTTTGAGAAGCCGTATTCCTGGCCCGTAGAGTCGTAGTAGCTGATGTTGGGCAGTTTGTCGCTCATGCCGTAATACACCACCATGGCGTATGCTTGCTTGGTGACGCGCTCAAGGTCATTGGCTGCGCCTGTTGATACGCGCCCCAGGAAAAGCTCCTCGGCGGCACGTCCTCCCAAGGTGGCGCATATCTCGTCAAGTAACGCCTGGGTGGGAGTAATCTGGCGCTCCTCAGGCAGGTACCATGCCGCACCAAGGGCTTTGCCGCGCGGCACTATCGTTACCTTTACCAACGGGTTGGCATATTGCAGGTGCCATGACACGGTGGCATGGCCGGCCTCATGGATGGCTATGGATTTTTTCTCCTCGGCCGTGGTTATTTTGGTGCGCTTTTCAAGTCCGCCGATAATGCGGTCAACAGCAGCACTGAAGTCGGTCTTCTCGACAAACGGCTTGTTGTTTCGGGCGGCAATCAGAGCGGCCTCGTTGCACACGTTGGCGATGTCGGCACCCGAGAATCCGGGGGTCTGCCGTGCCAACAGCTCAACGTCCAGGCCCGGGGCGGTCTTGATGTTGCGCAGGTGCACGTTGTAGATGGCCACACGGTCGTTGAGGTCGGGGAGCTCAACGTATATCTGGCGGTCAAAGCGGCCGGCGCGCATCAGGGCCTTGTCGAGGATGTCGGCACGGTTGGTGGCCGCAAGGACAATGACGCCTGAGTTCGAGCCGAAGCCATCCATCTCGGTGAGGAGCTGGTTCAGGGTATTCTCGCGCTCATCGTTGGCACCCATGTTGGGGTTTTTGCCACGGGCACGTCCCACGGCATCAATCTCGTCAATAAATACAATACAGGGGGCCTTCTCCTTGGCCTGGCGGAAGAGGTCGCGCACACGTGAGGCTCCCACGCCCACAAACATCTCAACGAAGTCTGAACCGGACATTGAGAAGAACGGTACGTTAGCCTCGCCGGCTACCGCCTTGGCCAAGAGGGTCTTACCGGTTCCCGGAGGGCCTACCAACAGGGCGCCCTTGGGAATCTTGCCACCTAAATCGGTGTATCGTTTGGGGTTCTTCAGGAACTCCACAATCTCCTCAATCTCGGTTTTGGCCTCTGCCAGGCCTGCAACATCCTTGAAGGTTACCTTCACTGAGTTCTCCTTGTCAAAGAGCTTAGCCTTGGACTTCCCCACCGAGAAGACCCCGCCGCCACCGCCTGAGCCACCGCCACCGGCGGCACGGCGCATCATCCAGAACCACAGCAGCACCAACAGGATTATGGGCCCGAAGGAGAAGAGCATCTGCATGTAGTCGCTTGACTTCTCATACGACACCTGGCCGGTGAACATCTTGGGGGAAGTGCCGGTGGTGTCTGTGGGGTTGATGGGGGTGCTCTGCCACTTCTCGATGTCGGTGGCAAGCTTGTCGGCCGACGGGATGTTGGTGATCACCTCGGCACGCTGCCCTTTCGACCCCTTATACCGGTCGCCAAACAGGGCGCGGGCTGTGGAGTCGTTGAGCAGGCCAACGGCCTCATGCTTGTCGGCATACACCTTGATGTCGGTAACGCCGCCTTTTTCAACGTATTTGCTGAAGTTGGTGTAGCTAACCTCGCTTGATACGGTATTCTGGTCAAGATACAACATGCCCAGCAGAAACACAATTACTATGGCATAGGCCCAGTACATGCTGAAGCCGAAGAACGGTTTCTTCTTGTTGTTCTTTGGATTGTTCGGTTTTTGGGGTAGGATTGGCATTTTGCTGAAATGATGCCCGGGCGGGCGTCGGGAAAACTGTTTTTTTTAGTGGGGGTGGGGGAGGACCCTGGTCGCTGCTTTATGCCTCGGGGGCCGGCAACGGCAGTTCATCACCCAGCGGGCGTATGCGGGCATCGCTCCACAGCTCCTCAAGGTTGTAGCGGGTGCGGTACTCCGGCAGGAAGATGTGCACCAGGATGTCGCCATAGTCGATGACTATCCACTGTGAGTTCTGGTAGCCGTCATAGTTATACGGCTTGATGCCGAGGTGCTTCTGCAGCCCCTCACGCACATTGTCGGCTATGGAATTTACCTGTGTGGTGGATGTGCCGTGGCAAATGATGAAGTTTGAGGCTGCCGAGGTGTCGATGTCACTGAGGTCAACCAGGGTGATGTCCCGGCCCTTGCGCTCGCGTATGCATTCGGCTATGCACTCTGTTATCTGCCCGGTGGTCGGGCGTTTATTCTCTGTCGTCAATATATTGTTGTCTTTAAAAAATTTTCGGTGTCTTTAAATTTTTGCAAAAATACAAAATTCCCATGAATGTGTGAAATTCTGTTACACCCTCATGTGCCGCAGATGTATATTCGTGGCAAAAATTTGCTCATGGC
>CAYMNF010000074.1:0-8003 GCA_964391735.1 uncultured Bacteroides sp.
CCATCCCCCACGAGCAAGAGGCCAAATTCGGCGGCTCACGCGTCATCCTCAAACCCGCTACCCCCGGTACCGGTGTTAAGGCCGGTGGTGCTATGCGCGCCGTCCTCGAGAGCGTGGGCATTACCGACGTATTGGCCAAGTCAAAGGGCTCATCAAACCCCCACAACCTGGTTAAAGCCACTATCAAGGCCCTCGGTGAAATGCGCTCACCGGCGCAGATCGCCCGCAGCCGCGGTATCAGCATCGAGAAAGTATTCAACGGCTGATAGCCTCACCCCTTTCACTTACCAGTGATTCTCGCGGCCCAAAACTGCGAGCGTCATAACAAACCAATCAGAAAAAGTCTGATAAAATGGCACAGATTAAAATAACCCAGACAAAGAGCCGCATAGGCGCACCGGCTGCCCAAAAACGCACCCTCGATGCCCTCGGCCTCAAAAAAATGCACCATTCGGTAGTGAAGGAGGATAACGACTCCATCCGCGGTATGGTCAAAAAGGTGCGTCACTTGGTTGAGGTTACACCCGCATAACCACCTGAGGCATTTATAATAAATCCAATTATAACAATCCATAAAAATCAAGATAAAAATGGATCTCAGCAATCTTCAGCCCGCACCGGGATCGGTACGCCGCAAGACTCGCATTGGCCGCGGCCCGGGCTCTGGCAAGGGCGGGACATCTACCCGTGGACACAAGGGCGCAAAATCACGCTCAGGCTACAGCCGCAAAATCGGTTTTGAGGGCGGTCAGATGCCTTTGCAACGCCGCGTCCCCAAATTCGGTTTCAAAAACATTAACCGTGTTGAATATAAGGCTATCAACCTTGGTGTGCTTGACGAACTGGCAAAAGCCAAAAACCTGGTGAAGATAGGTATTGAGGAACTGCGCAACGCCGGCCTCCTTGGCAAGAAACAGCTTGTTAAGATTCTCGGCAATGGCGAACTCAAGCAAAAACTCACCGTTGAGGCACACGCCTTCTCAAAAGCGGCCGAAAAGGCCATCACCGAGGCTGGCGGCGAAGCCGTTAAGCTGTGAATAAAACGGGGACTCTCCCCCAATTGACTCTAACACCCGAAAAAAGGGGTGACGTCCCGGCTCACCTTCTGGCCGTCACCCCGCACAGCAAATAATGAGATTTATAGAAACTATCAAAAACATCTGGACAATCGAGGAGCTGCGCAAGCGCATCCTGATTACCCTCTTGTTGGTGCTCATTTATCGCCTGGGTTGCTATATCGTCCTCCCCGGCGTCAGCCCCGCTGACCTTATTGCCCTCAGCGAGTTCACCAACAAAAGCGGTATGATGCAGCTGCTGGACATGTTCTCGGGCGGTGCCTTCTCTCAGGCATCAATCTTTGCCCTGGGTATCATGCCTTACATCACCGCCTCTATTGTCATTCAGCTGCTTGGCATGGTGTTGCCGTCTTTCCAAAAGATGCAACGTGAGGGTGAGAGTGGCCGCCAGAAGCTTAACCAATATACCCGTTACCTGACGGTGCTCATATTGGTGCTACAGGCCCCCGCATACCTCATCAACCTGCAATACCAGGTGGCAGCTGCCGGCTCCGGCACGCATTTCGGATTCTGGACTCTCGTGTACCTGACCATTATCCTCGCCGCCGGTGCAATGTTCATAATGTGGTTGGGTGAGAGGATTACTGATCGCGGTATCGGCAACGGTATCTCCTTCATCATCCTCGTGGGTATTATCGCACGTCTGCCCCTCGCTCTCTTCTACGAGTTCACAAGCCGTATGCCCGGTGCCACCGGTAGCCAAGGCGGTCTCGTGATGTTCGTCGTTGAGCTCGTGTTGCTGTTCGCCGTGACAGTAGGCGCTGTCCTGCTGGTTCAGGGAACACGCAAGGTGCCCGTGCAGTACGCCAAGCGCATCGTTGGCAACCGCCAATATGGTGGCGCACGCCAGTACATTCCCCTCAAGGTGAATGCCGCCGGCGTTATGCCTATCATCTTTGCGCAGGCAATCATGTTTATACCCATCACATTGGCCGGATTCGGTCGCACTGAGAACTCAAGCGGATTCCTGCAGGCGTTTACCGACGTAAACGGGTTCTGGTACAATCTGGTATACTTCATAATGATTGTTGCCTTTACATACTTCTACACAGCCGTTACGGTGCGTCCCACCCAGATGGCTGAGGATATGAAACGCAACAACGGCTTCATCCCCGGTGTTAAACCCGGCAAGAAGACAGCTGAGTATCTGGATGCCATCATGGACCGCATCACTCTCCCCGGGTCAATCTTCCTGGGCATCGTTGCCATCCTGCCGGCATTCGCTCGCTTCTTTGGCGTGAGCCAGAACTTCTCACAATTCTTTGGCGGTACCTCACTGCTGATTCTTGTGGGTGTAGTTCTTGACACACTCCAGCAGATTGAGTCACACCTGATGATGCACCACTATGACGGCCTGATGAAAAACGGCAAGATTAAGGGTCGCACCACAGGCAGCGCATATTGATGACCGTAACCCGCCGGCAATCGCCGGCCTGAGAATATTCCCTTACGACGCCGACGCGACAGCACAACCTGCACGCGTCGGCGCCCGACCGCCAAAAAACACAGACTCCCATTCCAACCCACACCAATTCAATTAACCCTCCCCAAACAACGAGATGATAAATCTGAAGACCCCCGAAGAGATTGAGAAAGTGCGCGCTGCCGCCCTGCTCACCTCCCGCACGTTGGGCGAGGTCGCACGTTGGGTTGCTCCGGGTATCACCACTCGCCGTCTTGATGACATAGCACGTGAGTTTATCCTCGACAATGGCGGACGGCCCGCCTGTCTGGGATATGGTGGATTTCCCGGGACCTTATGTATTGAGGTCAATGAGACGGTTGTCCACGGCTTCCCCTCAAACTACGTCTTGCGTGAAGGGGATATCGTGGGTACCGACCTGGTTGTGGAATTGGACGGTTGGTGTGGCGACCAATGTTATACCTTCCCCGTGGGAGAGGTTGAACCTCAGGTGAAGAAGCTGCTTGAGGATACATACGCCTCTCTCTATGAGGGTATGGCTGCCGCGCGTGAGGGCCGTCGTATCGGCGACATCGCAAATGCCGTTCAGACATATTGCGAGAAACGCGGATACTCATTGGTACGTGAGATGTGTGGCCATGGCATAGGCAAAAAGATGCATGAGGACCCCGAAGTCCCCAACTACGGACGCCGCGGCATAGGTCCCGTTCTGCGCAACGGCCTGGTATTTTGCATTGAGCCCATGGTGAACATGGGCAGCCGCAATATCATCATCGAGCCCGACGGCTGGCAGTGCCGCACCCGGGACCGCAAGCCCTCGGCACACTTTGAGCACACCCTCGCAATAGTTGACGGTGTAGCTCAGCCGCTTACCACATTCACTCCCATCGAGGAGGCTCTGGGTGACCGCGCCGTAAAGCGCACACATCCCGGGCAGCAGTAATATACATTAACAACCCCCGACGCTTAAAACGTCATAACATAAACAGCTGAGCCAATGGCAAAACAAGCAGCAATAGAGCAAGACGGAATCATCGTCGAGGCATTGTCCAACGCCATGTTCCGCGTAGAACTTGAAAACGGGCACGAGATCACCGCCCATATTTCAGGCAAAATGCGAATGCACTATATTAAAATCCTGCCCGGAGACCGTGTGAAGGTTGAAATCTCACCCTACGACCTCTCCAAAGGACGCATATCATTCAGATACAAATAAAAACAGCCCTCGCTCAGCCCTACACTTGGGCCAAGGCTAAACCTTCTGACAAAAACAAAATCTTAATAAGAAAATGAAAGTTAAAGCATCCATCAAAAAACGCACTGCTGACAGCAAAATCGTGCGCCGCAAAGGTCGTCTTTACGTGATCAACAAAAAGAATCCCAAAATGAAAATGCGCCAGGGATAACAGCCCCCACGGGCAGATAGTAACAGCTTGACCCCTTCAAAGAGTAAAGTATACAATACACTGACGATCCCGCCGCGAGGGCAGAACCAATTCCTACTACGAGCCCAAACTCATCACCGGGAAAAAGTTTTTTGAAGGTTTCAAAAAATAAACGTAACTTTGCGCCCGCAATGAAGTCGGCGTCTCATAAACGCGGACTTTTGGCTGTAAACCAAAGCGATATAACACTTAAAAATAAAATATGGCAGTACGCATTGTGGGAGTTGACCTCCCTCAGAACAAACGCGGAGAGATCGCACTGACCTACATCTACGGTATCGGTCGCAGCTCCGCCAAAAGCATCCTTGAGAAGGCTGCTATTGATGTAAACATCAAGGTTAAAGATTGGACCGACCAACAGGCCGCCGCCGTTCGTGAGGTTATCAGTGAAGACTACAAGGTAGAGGGTGACCTCCGCTCAGAAGTCCAGCTCAACATCAAACGCCTGATGGACATCGGTTGCTACCGTGGCATCCGTCATCGTAACGGTCTGCCCGTTCGTGGCCAGTCAACAAAAAACAACGCCCGCACTCGCAAGGGTCGCAAAAAGACCGTTGCCAACAAGAAAAAGGCAACAAAATAAAGCATAGACAACAAAATAACTTATGGCAAAAAAGACAGTCGCAGCAAAGAAGAGGAACGTCAAAGTCAGCGCTGAAGGGCAGCTGCACGTACACTCCTCATTCAACAACATCATTGTGTGTCTCGCCAATAGCGAAGGTCAGGTTATCTCCTGGTCAAGCGCAGGCAAGATGGGCTTCCGTGGCTCAAAGAAAAACACTCCCTATGCTGCTCAGATGGCAGCTGAAGACTGCGTGAAGACCGCCTACGATCTGGGTCTCCGCAAGGTGAAAGCTTACGTTAAAGGTCCCGGCAACGGCCGCGAGTCCGCTATCCGCACCGTCCATGGCAAAGGCATTGAGGTAACCGAGATTATCGACGTTACTCCGCTGCCCCACAACGGATGCCGTCCCCCCAAACGTCGTCGCGTATAATCACCGGCAGGTAACACCGCGCCAATGCACGGAAAAACCATCTAAAACAAAATTAGAAAACACAATCAGCCTCAAACACCCGCACGCAGTCGGTTACTTAAACCCACAATGTTGAGAAGCCGACGTCAATGCCAATAGCCCGGCCCGCGCGGCCCGGACAGGTGGTACGGAAAACAGGCTCCACACATCACAGTGTTTTTGAGCACTAACCTCAGGAGCCGCGGCTGCAACGCCGTACCACATTGACGCCGAACCTCAAGCCCCATTTCGGGAAACAGCACCCACTGTTCACCGGTAAAAGAGACTGAATAAACAGACACTATAAAATGGCAAGATACACAGGCCCCAAAAGTAAAATATCGCGCAAATTTGGCGAACCCATCTTCGGCCCCGACAAAGTGCTCGCAAAACGCACTAACCCCCCGGGCCAGCACGGTGCCAACAAACGTCGCAAAACATCTGAGTACGGCACTCAGCTCAAAGAGAAACAGAAAGCCAAATACATGTATGGCGTTCTTGAGCGTCAGTTCCGCAACCTCTTTGAGAAAGCTGCTTCAACCAAAGGTATCACCGGTGAGGTCCTCCTTCAGCTCCTCGAAAGCCGCTTGGACAACGTCGTATACCGTCTGGGCATCGCTCCCACACGCGCAGCAGCACGTCAGCTCGTTTTGCACCGTCATATCACCGTCAACGGCGCAGTCGTAAATATCGCTTCGTATCACGTAAAAGCCGGTGACGTTATCGGCGTGCGTGAGAAATCAAAATCACTTGAGGTTATCGCCGACGCCCTCGCCGGATTCAATCACAGCAAATACCCCTGGATTGAGTGGGAGGAGAGCACCAAATCAGGTAAATTCCTCCACGTCCCCGCTATTGAGGACATCCCCGAAAACATCAAGGTTCAACTCATCGTCGAACTCTACTCGAAGTAATAACCCTTCTTATCCTCAAATCATGGCAATCTTAGAATTCAAGAAACCGGAAAAAGTCTTGATGCTCGAGGCCGATAACCACTTCGGCAAATTTGAGTTCAAGCCTTTGGAGCCCGGTTATGGCATAACCATCGGCAACGCCCTGCGCAGGATCTTGCTCAGCTCGCTTGAGGGTTACGCCATATCATCAGTGAGGATAGACGGCGTCAAACACGAGTTCGATACAATTCCCGGAGTAAAAGAAGATGTTACAAACATCATCCTCAACCTTAAGAAAGTTGACCTCAAACAAGTCGTTGAGGGCGTTGAAGATGAGAAGGTAACAATCAATGTCGCCGACAAAGAGGTGCTTACCGCCGGGGATCTGGGTGAAGTTATGTCAGCCTTCAAGGTTCTTAACCCCAACGAGGTCATCTGCCATCTTGACCCCTCGGCTGCTTTCACCATGACCCTCACCATCCGCAACGGACGTGGTTGGGTCCCCGCTGAGGAAAACCGTCAGGACAATGACGACGCCAACGGCATCATCGCCATTGACTCAATCTTCACACCTATCAAGAATGTGAAGTACTCAGTTGAAAACTTCCGTGTTGACCAAAAGACCGACTACGACAAACTCACCATTGAGATAACTACCAACGGCTCCATCCTCCCCAAAGACGCCCTTAAAGAGGCAGCCAAGATTCTCATTCATCACTTCATGCTCTTCAGCGACGAGAAAATTACCCTCGAACCCGTTGAGCCCGAACCCAATGAAGAGTTTGATGAGGAAGCACTGCGCATGCGCCAGCTCCTGCAGTCAAAACTCTCTGAGATGAATCTTTCAGTCCGCGCACTCAACTGTCTCAAGAGTGCCGAGGTTGAGACCCTTGGCGAACTGGTTGTGTTCAACAAAACCGACCTGCTTCGTTTCCGCAACTTTGGCCGCAAATCACTCACCGAGCTTGACTCTCTCCTTGAGTCTCTCGGCCTGAGCTTCGGCATGGACATTTCCAAATATAAACTTAACAAAGAGTAAACCAAGCGATGCGACACAATAAATCATTTAACCACCTCAGCCGCAAAAAGGCTCACCGCGATGCGCTCCTTGCCAATATGACAATCGCGCTCCTTATGCGCAAACGCATCTTTACCACACTGGCAAAGGCAAAAGCACTGCGCGTCTATGCCGAACCGCTTATCAATCGCGCTAAAGAAGACACCACCGTTAACCGCCGTATTGTCTTCAAACACCTTCAGAATAAAGAGGCCGTTACCGAGCTGTTCCGTGAAATCTCACAGAAAATCATGAACCGCAACGGTGGATACACCCGTATCCTCAAAACCGGCAATCGTTTGGGCGATAACGCCAAAATGTGCTTCATTGAACTCGTAGACTACAACGAAGCAATGCTGGCCGACAAAGGCGAGAAAAAAGCAAAACGCACTCGTCGTCGCACCAAGAAAGCTACTCCGGCTGCCGCTGAGGCTCCCAAAGCCGAAGCCACCGAGGCTCCCGAGGCAAAAGCTGAATAACCCCCATCCCAACGGAGGCACCCTCCCCCTGTGCCTCCATACCTCAAAGAGGCCCTGCTTATGCATGGTCTCTTTTTTTTACGCCTTAACCGTTCGAAATACCTTACCCTCCGAAATACGCCGACTTTTTATATGATATTGTTGAATGGGAACTTTGCAGTCAAAACACCAAGTTTTATCTGAATGAAAGAAACCCGTATAGTCTTGTATCCGCCCTATAGAAGTTCCGCCTACTTTGATTGATGGCTGCCTCTGCGGATATGTAATGAAAGGATTACGATCAAATAACAGGACAAATAATACCCGTAGTAATGGGGTGTGTGCTGGCATGTATGCTATTCTGACGGTTAAGTTCTTGCCATCAATGTTCATAGTTTTACAGTTATAACTGCGCATTTGCGGGAAGATGTGGCTAGGAACCGTCAAGAATAGGGGCGGGGAGGATTGGGGAGCCATCGTGCATTTTACCCTTATTTACCCAGGGGATAAGGCCTGTTTTAGTTAACGAATGTCAAAAGTGGGATATTTTGAGCTAATGAATGTTAAATGATTTGGAAATAATGCGAAACGGTTGTACCTTTGCACTCGCTTTTCGGGAACAGCCGCTTTGAGGACTT
>CAYMNF010000075.1:0-7891 GCA_964391735.1 uncultured Bacteroides sp.
GGTTGACAAAGGGCGGTTTCATTCTTTTGCATTTTTTTGTATTTTTGCAGCGATTAACCCATTTTTTGACGGTATGAGTACTGACCCTAAAAATATGTTGCCTGACGACCCTTCAGGCAAATGGACCGAAATTGAGCACCTGCCTGAGTGGGATGAGGAGTTCTATACAGTATATACTGCCAAAAAACATGGCAAATGGGTGATGCTCAAGGCCTTGAAGCCTGAGTTCCAGAACAACCCCGAGTATCAGGAGATGATTGAGAAGGAGTTTGACACGCGTTACAACTTGTCACACCCCAACATTGTCATGATTAATGACTTTGAGGTTGTCCCGGGGATTGGTCCCGCAATAATTTGTGATGATGTCTACGGTAAGTCTCTGCGTCAACTTATCAATGACGGCGAGGTGACAGAGCATCATATCAGGCAGCTGCGCACCCGCCTTCCTATGGCGTTGCAATATATCCAGTCAGAGCATATTGCTCACCACCCGTTGCGACCTGAGACCATTATCTTTACCCAGGATATCGGTAACCTGAAACTTATTGACGTAGGGTTTGAGCAACGCCCCCAGTTGACACCAAAGGATGCCTCCCAGGATATTGCAGCCGTGGGGCGAATTCTCCTCGAGGCCTTGGATGCGCTCCCCGACCATGGCAAGCGACATCCCGTGATGCGACATATTGCTGAGAAATGCGTCAAGTCTACCCCGGCACACAACCCCTATCGTAATATTACCAAGCTGGAACTGGCCTTACAACATCAGAAACATGACAAGTTGTATATTGTTGTAATAGTATTCCTGACGATTATGATAGGCGTTCTGGCCTATGTGCTCAGCACGGCTGACAGCGCAAACTATATTGAAAATACCACCCAAACCGAGACAGTAAATGGGCCAGCCAATTGAAATACGCCCCGTTGCCCCTAACAAAAAGGAGCTGAAAAAATTTGTAAGGTTCGGCACCGAACTGTACAAAGACAATCCATATTTTGTCCCGCCGTTGGAGTTTGATGACGTCAACACCCTTTTGCCCGGCAAGAATCCCGCACTGGACTATTGCCAGGCGCAAAGTTTTATGGCTTGGCGCGGCGACAAACCTGTGGGGCGTATCACCGGTATAATCAACCCGGTGGTAAATGAGCGTACCGGGGAAAAGAGCGCCCGATTCGGGTTTGTGGAGTTTGTGGATGACGCCGAGGTGGTGGATGCACTTTTCAAGGCCGTTGAGCAGTGGGCTAAAGAAAAGGGAATGACCTCAATTGTCGGGCCTATGGGATTCAGCGATATGGACCATGAGGGTATGCTGACATTCGGGTTCAACGAGATTGGCACCATGGCCACCATCTATAACCCGCCCTATTACCCCGAGCACATGGAGCGAATGGGCTTTGTAAAGGATGCAGATTGGGTTGAGTATCGTATTACTGTCCCCGACAGCGTACCTGAAAAGATGATGCGCGTTGCTGAACTGGTAAAGAAACGGTATAGCCTGCGTTTCATCAAATTTAAATCATTAAAGAAACTTAAGGACAAATACGGTGTCGCGCTTTTTGAATTGATTAACGAGGCGTATGACAAGCTTTATGGTTATTGCCCCCTAACACCCAAACAGATTGAGTACTACATTGATATGTATCTGGGTTTTGTACGCCTTGAATACATCAGTGTTATTGTGGACAAGGAGGACAAACTGGTAGGTGTGGGTATATCTATACCCTCCCTCTCAAAAGCTCTGCAAAAGTCAAAAGGGAAACTTTTCCCCACCGGGTGGTATCATCTACTGAAAGCCCTCAAGGGTTACAACGATGTTATTGACCTGATGCTTGTTGCTGTGAAGCCTGAGTATCAGAGCCGAGGGGTTAACTCACTGTTGTTTGCAGACCTGCTTCCTCTCTACATAAAAAACAACATCAAGTTTGCCGAGAGCAACCTTGAGCTTGAAGACAATGCAAACGTGCAGAATCAGTGGCAGTACTTTGACCGCCGATTGCACCGTCGCCGTCGTGTATACCGTAAAGAACTTTGATTTTCAGGATGGAGAAAAAGGATAAAATGCCCTTGGAGGAGAAAGCGGGAAGCACCTCCCGGTCGGCAGCTTTTCTTGCCGATGCCAAACGTCGCATAAAAGAGAATAAAACAACCCGGTGGATCAGGTTCGGCCTTGTCTCCCTGATTTTTGTTCTGTGGGTTGCATGGCTCGGTAATTGGTGGGTTCTACTTGTCTGGCCCCTACTGTTTGACATCTATATCACCGGCTACATACCTTTCACCTGGTGGAAAAAGTCAAAGAGCAAGGTTACACGCACGGTCATGTCGTGGATTGATGCCATAGTCTATGCTCTGATATTGGTATATTTTGTCTTCACCTTCATAGGGCAGAATTATCAGATACCCTCGTCGTCGCTTGAAAAGTCTCTGTTGGTGGGTGATTACCTTTGGGTTAACAAGATGGCTTATGGCCCGCGTGTCCCCAACACCCCTTTGCACTTTCCTCTTGTTCAGCACACGTTGCCAATACTTGACACCAAGAGCTATATTGAGTGGCCGCAATGGAAGTATCATCGCCTGAAAGGATTTGGGAACGTCGAACGCAACGATATAGTGGTATTCAATGTCCCGGCCGGAGACACGGTAGCCCTAAAGAAGCAGAATGAGGGCACATATTATGACCTCATTGACAATTATGGTTACGCAACTGTTCATGCAAACAAAGAGGTGTTCGGTGACATCATCTATCGCCCCGTTGACCGCCGTGAGAATTATGTGAAGCGCGCCCTCGGATTACCCGGAGAAACCTTTGAAATCGTTGATGATGTTGTAAAAATCAATGGCAAACCCATTGCTCAGCCTGAATTCGCGCAGTTTGCATACACTTTCCAGCTGAAAGGGAACGGTTTCTTGAGTGATGAAGACTGGGACAAACTGGGTGTGAATGCCGTTGACCGAGACCGTCTGGGTATTAATTCTGAAAATAGCGAAAGCCTGGAGCAATTGGGATTTGACATCGCAAAACCGATTTATACAGCCTTCCTGACAGACGGCATGAAGGAGGAATTGGGAAACCGCATATCAGTGCTATACAAAAACCCGGTTGCAGAGTATGAACCCATTTTCCCGAAGGCTAAACGAGGCATCTGGACACATCGCAATTACGGCCCAATATGGATTCCCAGTAAGGGCTCCACAATTAAATTGACCAAAGAAAACTGGGATATCTATAACAGAGCAATCCGCAACTATGAGTTCCACCATGATGCTTATTGGGACGAAGCTAAGGGTTACGCTGTGATAGACGGGAAAAAGGCCGATACATATACCTTCGAGATGGATTACTACTTTATGGTCGGCGACAACCGAGACAACTCCCTTGACTCACGGTTCTGGGGCTTTGTACCTGAAGACCATATAGTTGGACGCCCTGAGTTAATACTGATTTCATTTGACCAGGAACATGGTGGCGTGCGCACCGATCGTATCTTCCGCCGTCCCAATCCCGGCAAGTAAATAACACCATTAAACAGATAAAAGATGCAAAAGATAGCATTGTGCAGCGACCATGCCGGCTTTGAGCTTAAGTCAATAATCGAGGGGTATCTTGAAGCACGTGAGTTGCAATATGAGGACTTTGGCACCCACTCTGCTGAGAGCTGTGACTACCCCGATTATGCTCACCCGGCAGCCATAGCAATTGAGGAGGGCCGTTGCTATCCCGGTATTGCGATGTGTGGGAGCGGCAACGGAATAGCCATGACCCTGAACAAACACCGGGGCATACGCGCAGCGCTGTGCTGGACACCCGAGCTTGCCGAGCTGGCAAGGCGTCATAATGATGCTAATGTGCTTGTGTTGCCGGCGCGTTTTATTGACTCGGTCACCGCTCTGCAGATTATCGACACCTTCCTTGCTACCCCGTTTGACGGTGGACGTCACCAACGTCGCATCGACAAAATACCGGTACAATAAGGGCGCACGGTGAGGAAGATCACCGATATCCAAAAGGTTGTAACCGCCTTTGAGGCCTGGTTACAACTTGAACGCGGCCTTACCCATAACACCATTGAAGGGTATTTGTCAGATGTTGAGAAGTTATTATTCAATCTTGCTTCAAAAAACATAAAGATACACGAGGCAACGGTTGATGAACTATCTCTGTTTGTAGGAGATATGGCCGACGCCGGTTTGGGAAAACGCTCGCGTGCCAGGATTTTGTCCGGAATCAAAGCCTTCTACCGTTTCCTTACCATTGAAGGCTATGTTGAGCAAAATCCCACAGAGATATTAGAGACGCCACGCTTTGACCGAAAACTGCCCACGGTCCTCACTATTGCAGAAATAGATGCAATGGAGGGAACAATAGACCTATCCAAACCTTTGGGTTATCGAAATCTGGCCATAATAGAGACGTTGTACGGCTGCGGACTGCGCGTCAGCGAGCTGACAGGGTTACAGGTCTCGCACATCAACTTTGATGAAATGTACATGATGGTTGAGGGGAAAGGTCGCAAACAACGACTTGTGCCCATGTCTCACAGTGTAGTAAAATGTATGGCTGACTGGATGAAGGAACGCTCTGGGATTGACGTTGTACCCTCCGCAGCCGATATTTTATTTATCAATCGCCGTGGCAAACCCCTTACTCGGCAAATGATTTTTAAGATTATCAAGGATGCAGCCGCCACAGCCGGTATACGCAAGGAGATATCCCCGCACACATTGCGCCATTCATTTGCCACACATCTGCTTGAGGGAGGGGCCAACCTGCGTTCTATACAGGAGATGTTAGGCCATGAGTCCATTGCCACCACCGAGATGTATCTGCACCTTGACAGTCATCGCCTGGCTCAGGAAATACTTCTCCATTCCCGTATCAAAGGTTAACCGACCCCTCAAAACTCCTCATGCCTGAGGTTGACAAATTCTGTCACCGGTATATCCTCATAATATACCGTCAGGCCCCGCAGGGATTCAGGCAATATCAGTGTGTCAATCTCTGCCCACTTTACTCGGCCGTAATCATAGCTTCGTCCGGAAAGGTTCAGTCGTATGCCCACCGGGTCAATCTCATAAAATCCTCCGCCAAGACATGCATCTGAGGGTTGCAATAAGTCTCGGTGAAGATTCACATCCCCAAACCTTAGTTGTCCGTACTGATTAACTATAAATTTCTGCATAGGTAGGTTCTGAGGTTAGAAAGAAAAATGCAGCGCAATGCGCAGACCTGAGTTTGGTGCATCTGGTGTGTTGCGATACGTCAGCCTCCATACATATTCTATACGCAGGATACGCAACACATTGTCCAGTCCGGCAGAAATTTCCATATATGGTGTGTCTGACATCTTTCTGGTGAATGCGTTCGGGGGGAAGCGCAACAGGTCAGGGTGTAACAACGGGTTATTCCTGTCACTGAGCCTACCCCAGACGCCCCTGAATGCAAAGACCTCACGCAACTTCAGTTTCTTAATCCCCGGAATCATATTGAAAAGCGCACCGTTGGCCCAATATGTCAGGTCCCACTCTGCCTGGCTGTCATTTATAAACTCAAGAGGATTGAGCAGAGCGAATGACTCAGGTTGAATGGTATATGACAGATTGGCATTCGGCATCAAAAGATTCAACCAAGAGGTACTTCCCCATACATGGCCGGCCTTGAGTATGACATCGGTGTATCCGAAAGCCGAGAACCAAAACCGTTTCTGGAAACTTGCACGGGTGACATTAACTGCGCATCTGTTCCCGAAGCAACCCGAGGGTGCAAATGTATGGCTCAATTGAAATATCGGAGCATCCATATTGACCGGCAGGCGGTTTGTCTTTGTCTGGAAAAACTTTTCTCCGGGGGCATACCTGAAGGTTAGTGTCAACGCCGACGTTGTCCAATGGTTGAAAAAGCGTCCGGCACCGTCAAAGAGCCAAACAAACTTTGACGGCTCCTGGCGACGAACGGCGGCCTCGGCCATAAATGAAAAGTTATTCTCCAACTCAAGGGTATAAAGCAGTGAGGTCAGCCGGTAATAACTCATCATTGTATCCTTGGCACGCCTGAAGGAAAGGAAAAAATTGTCAGGATTGGTGAACTGGAAGTGCGTCCCCAACATATCAACATCATATTTGTGAGTGGCTCGCAGGGAGTGAACCGGGAACTCACGCGAATGATAATCCTTGTCATGGAAGGAGAACTCCCCCTCTACTCCATACTTCCACCGGTGGTCTCCAAAACCATAGGCAGTATAGGCCTTCCCTAACCAACGTTTTGACAGGTTTGCTGTTGTCATGAATCCGCCGCGCAAACGCAACCCCTCCAAGTCATTGAAGCTGACAAAGGTGTTGACAGGCCCAATATCGACCTTGGATGGATTCCCGGTTGTGATGTAACCGTTTACCAATACCTTAAGTATTTTCTCAGCCCAATAGAAGCCTTTATTTTGGCGCATCTGATCCAGCATCAAGCCAACAGCGTTTTCACTTTTTGAGATAGGGATAAAGCGCCGTGGATGCCAAAAGGCTTCGTTACGCTCGGTGGCACCTTTCAGCAGAACCGAGGGAGCAGGACGTGAGAATACCATACTGTCCACGGGGGTATTAAAATTATGGCCTCGATAACCGCTGACACGACGGCCATACAGCTGGGGATCCTTCCCCACACCAACCTCAACAATCATGTCGTCAAGCATCTTAAGGCGCAATCCCTCCGGCCCACGCTCATATTCCTGAATAATTTTCAGGTTCTTTACAAAGTTGAGGTTTATATTTTTGGGGACAGACATCTCAATGCGCTTCACAAAGTAGGTGGTATCATTTTGCGGCACATACAGCCTGCCAACAAACCCGAAGGATGACGGGTTTTGTGGCGTAAATGTCAGCACTATGCAATTTTCGCCGTTGACCTCAATAGTGTCAGTCAAAAAAAAACGGTAGAAATCAGGGGCTAAGCGGCTTAACGGACTGACAAACCTGTTCTGCATAATGGTTATGTCGTTGTCATAAATATCAACTTCGCGCAGAACATCCTCATACAAAATCTGTGTGGCCTGCGGGTCTATCATCTGGTCGATACCCTCTGAGCGGAAACCCGATACCGTCTCACGAGTAGTGCGGGGTTTACCACGATGATTAACCGTTGAGGCTTTCTCCCTTAAAGCCACATTCAGTATTGTATTGCCATTGAACGCAGAGGTGTCAACATACTCTTTTAGCAGCGGGAAACGCTTAGCCGCCCCGTTATCGCCGCCATCGGCATTTTCGGTGCTGAAGTTGTCCAGAGCCAATGTTATGCGCTCATACTTGTCATAATTGTAAAATGGTTGCAGACGCGGGTCGGTCAAATCACTTGATGAACGAATCTTTTGCATGAAATCGACCGCCGGATTATTCTTTTTGGAATATTTCTGGCGCTTAGGCCGTACCACAATTTCAGCCAGGCCAACACCGTCCGGCGAAATCAGGACATTGAGTTTACGCTTTGCGGCAACTACCTTTGGAGAATATCCCAACTGAGTTACAGATAAGGGAGTCCCCGCCGGGACCGAAATGGAGAAACGCCCGTTGGCATTAGCCTGTACGCTGCGGTTTAGACCCGGGGCCTCAATCATAGCAAATGGTACAGGCTCCTTTGTGAGGGAATCTGTAACTACCCCGTCAACAAAAATATCGGCGCCCTTAGCACTAACAAGCGTGCCAAGCAAACATAATATTACCGTTATAATACGCGTTACCATCCCGGAAAAAGTAGATGCAAAATTAATCCAATTTTGCATAACATCCCAACAATATACCCAACATAATAAATCAGTCTTTTTCAAACTTTAATATTGCAAAAAAACAATTCTAAAAAGAAAATAGGTATATTTGTGGGGTCGCACTCTTTTTGTTGAGGGGTGACAGCGAATC
>CAYMNF010000076.1:0-6807 GCA_964391735.1 uncultured Bacteroides sp.
TCGTCAACATCTATTGCCGACGCCCTGAAATATTTTGCCGGCGTCCAAATTAAGGATTACGGTGGCCTGGGTGGGTTGAAAACCATCAACGTCCGTTCATTGGGCTCTCAACATGTGGGTGTATATATCGACGGCATACGCATAACAAATGCCCAGAACGGCACGGTGGATTTGGGGAAATTCTCACTCTCCACCCTTGAGTCGGTGTCGTTATACAACGCAAACAAACTTGACCGCTGCCAGTCCGCCTCAGAGTATGCTTCCGGTGCCACGGTATATCTGCAGACACGCCAGCCCGCCAGTGACTCCCTCTCGGTTTTGGGTGGGATAGGCTCCTTCCACACCTATAAAGGTAAAGTAACAGCACAATTCAACCGCAAGGGGTGGGCAGGTTTCCTTGACGGAGAGTATCTCACCTCAAAGGGCGATTACCCATTCCGCTATAAAACGCAGTTTGAGGACACCGTGGGTGTGCGCCGTAACTCAGACATCGAGTATTACCGCATTGAGGGTGCCGCGTTCCATAAGGGTCTTTCGGCCCACCTTTACTGCTATGTCTCAGAGCGCGGTGTCCCCGGCGGAATCGTGCGCCGATTGTCTGACAAGTACATAAATGTGGGGCGCGAGTGGGATGTGGATTGGTTTGCACAGGCATCATGGAACCGGCGTATATCTCAGCACCACAAAATTCTTTTTAATGTGAAGTATACCCAGGAGTATCTGCGCTATTGCACTGACTATCCTGAAAACCAGAATACAGCCAGGGTAAACGACCACTATTGGCAAAAGGATGTCTATGCATCGGCAGCCTACGCCTTCACGCCATTTGACTGGCTGTCTGCCAACGTAGGATATGATATGCGGCAGTCATGGCTGCATGCCGACCTGCGCAATTTCCGCCCCGTGCGGCGTCTTGACCAAAAAGCCGTGGTTGCCGTACAAGGGGAGTATGCCAATTTGCGTCTGGCCGCCTCGGTGCTTTACCAACATTATCGTGACCACACGCGTACAAACACCGGGGCTGCCGACCCCCTCAGTAAGTTTACCCCGTCAATAACCCTGGGATACGGGTACAAGGGATTCTCATTCAGAGCATGGTATAAAAGAATCTTCAGGGTGCCAACACTCAATGACCTGTATTATACCCGCGTGGGCAATCGCAACCTGAAGCCCGAATACACAAAACAATACAATATCGGCGCCGAGTACCATAATATCCACGGGCAGTGGAGCACTTCGGTTCAGGTTGACGCCTACATCAACAGCATTGAAAACCGCATTGTCTGCCTGCCCTTAAAGGGTACCTATTCTTGGACCATGATGAATTATGGAAAGACTTATTGCCGAGGCCTTAACGCAAACCTGTCAGAGCGGTTCTTTAATGGTCATTGGGTTTTCTCCATAGTCGGGTCGCTGACATGGCAACGTGACCTTAATCGCACTGACCCCCTTAGCCAGTCATACAATAAACCTATTTGTTATTCACCCACATTGTCCTATGGCTTAACGGGGATAGTGCAGTGGCGATGGATAACCCTCACCGTGTCAAACCTGCATGTCGGCGAAAGGATGTGGTCATACGCCGATCCCGAGGATGTCCTCACCCCCTATGACAATGTGGACATGAAGCTGACCGGAAAGTGGCGGCTGCTCACAGCCTCGCTTGAGGTCAACGACCTCTTTGACGTGCAATATGAGCACATTCCGCGCTACCCCATGCCCGGACGCAATATCTCCTTCTCCATGACAATCAATTTATAATCAACATCAAAATGTTTATGCCAAAAATTTTCAAACACTTTTTTTCCTCCCTTATTCTTTTGGCTGCCACTGTCAGCCTATCGGCGCAGGAAAAGATTATCCTCCTCAACGAGGGGAATTGGCAAGCCGATAATGGCCGAGTCACATTCTTTGAGGACGGCAAAATCGTCAGCAACCAATGGTTTCGTGAGGTCAATGGGTACAAACTGGGGGATACCCCCAACGACATTATCGCCGTCAACCCCGAATTAATTGCTATTGCAGTGAACTGGTCCAACATTGTCCAGTTCATCAACCCCGAGGGGAAGGCCGTTGCCGCCACTGAGGATGTCCCCAATAACCGCAAGCTGGCAACTGACGGCAGGTATGTCTACATCACCTCATACGGGCATGAGTGCAAGGTTGGTGACACGTATCAGGAGTTCGAAAAAGGATATGTGGCAAAGATTGATACCGAGACCTTTCAAGTCATTTCAGCTGTGGAGGTCGGTTTTGAGCCTGAGGGCATCGCGTATTATGACGGTTATCTGTTTGTGGCTAATACCGGCGGATATGCCTTCCAGGAGGCTCATGAGTATGAGAAGACAGTAAGCATCATTAACGCAGAAACCATGGAGGTGACCCGTGAGATAGACACCGGGCAGATTAATCTGTACGGTAAATTGTCGCAAAGCGGGCAGTATCTGTGTATAAACTCCCCGGGTGACTACTATGATGTTCCGGCCGCAACCATCATCTTGGATTGCGAGGCTGCCCTGCAGGGCAAGGAGGACGAGGAATGCTTCGTCTCACTTGAATACGCCGCGACCTATAGTTGCGTCACCACCGACGGCATGTTCTACGCCATAGGGTCGCGCTACTCATACTTAACAAGCGAGTATGCCTTCAACTACATTATGATCGACCCGCAACTGGTGATGGAAAGCCGTGGCGGCGAGGGTATATATGATGATTTCCCCGGCACAGTGCTTGAGGACATAAAGAAAATGCAAATGCCCTACGGTATCTACGTCAACCCATACACGGGTTACATCTATGCCACGGATGCCGGCGGATTTGTTGAGGGAGGTACCCTGTATCAGTGGAACCCCAAGGGGGAACTTCAGGGGAAATTCGGGGTATACATCAACCCGGCACACTTCCTGGCCCTGAACCCCAACGGCTCAACCGGCATCAACGGGGTGACCCTTGAGGCCGAGTCGTCCTCACCAGCAATCTTTAATCTCCGGGGACAACGGGTAACGTATCCCCGGGCCGGAGAGATATACATACGCAACGGAAAGAAGTTTATAAACATTAATTAATTTTTAAACCTAATACAATGAGACTTAAACAATTACTCTTGTCTGCCTTGGCGCTCGGCTGCTGCATCCCGACAAGTGCCGTACAGGTCAAGGTGACAATGAATGCCGTCTCCACCACCATGTCGCTTGCTGAGAAAGAGACAGGCGTCGAGGTTGAGGTAGGGGCTCCGGCCAACAAGGTTTACACATTTGATGTCCCGGCGGGGGAATATGTCCTCACCGCCTATGCGACAAATGGCTCAACCGTCAACGGTACCATTGTCCTCCCCGTCAGTGAGGATGGCACGGAGCAGGAGTTTACTGTCCTGACAAATACTGCCTATGTCACCAACAAAAATGCTGACAATTCAACGTGGTCGGTTGAAAACGGCGACTACACCCTGGATGTTACGGTAAACACCCGCGAGGGAAGTCCCCGCCAAATCACTGTTGGCAGCAGCTCAACAGCCGGCAGGTATACCTTCCTTGCCCTCAACGGAAACAGTTACACAGCGGCGTTTATGCCGAGTGAGGAACACCGTAAGGAGGGTTATACCACCCTGTACAAAAGCGGGACATTGACATTTAATGTCACTGTAAGCGGCAAAATACCCATGGCAGCTGACTATAGCATCACTTTACCCAAAGATGCCGAGTTGATGATAGGGATGAAATTTACCCACTTTACCGACTTCAAGGCTGTAGAGCCGGTGTCAACCGAAATAAAGGGTGACACAAAAGTCGTTACATATAGCCTTGCTGACGGACAGGTGTATAACTATCGTACCTGGCTTGAGGGCGGACTGACTCAGGGCGGTTACTTCACAATGTACGTTGACGAGACAAAGCAGCCTGAAATCAACTTCTCGTCGGCTGATTATGAGGCTTTTAACCCTAAAACCGTAAATCATGATGTCAAGAGCAATCAGGGTTATGAGACCGGGGATATCTTTGTAAACATCAACCCTCAGGGGCATCTGCGCTTGGCAGTCGGTGACAGTTATAACGCACATGCAATGCGCACGTGGGAGTTGACAGAAAACTCCACTAACAACTACTTCATTGAGCCGGATTTCCATTATACCGTGGTTGATCTTGACGGTAATCCCTCAACCGGCGTTATTGAGATTGACAATGCCGACACATCTGTCTCAGCATGGTCAAGGATCAAAGCAGTAGGCGAGGGCACTGCCATTGTGCTGGTAACCTACGATGCCATCGGGCTTAACTATTATTCCGGCCTCACCAAAACCCCCTATATGGGCGGAGAATATTGGGGCGCAATCTGGCCTGAGAACACCGCCGCGTATGTCGTTACAGTAGGACAACCCGAGAGTACCGTGGTGCCAAACATGGTCATCAACAGTGAGTACAATCAGGGTGCCCTTAAGGTTGCTGGTCAGAACGTTGACGCTGAGCATGACGTCTTCTACTATCTTGACACCGAGCCGGGAGCTTATTATACCTTTACACCTGAAGGGGCTGAGAACATAACAATCGCTTACCCCGAAATAGGTGAAAATTCTGCCTCGTACCACGGCTTCAGTGCCGAGGGTGTCACCAAGAATGCCGACGGTTCATATACCCTTTTGTTGAAAGAGGGCCGGCAGATTGTCAGATTGACCGATGCCGCCGGTAACTCCGCTTATCAGGTTCTCACGGCCAAACCTTGTCATCGTGAAATCACCAATGTCAGCGCCCCCGGCAGTGGCATCTTCCAGCCCGGCGACGAGGTGAAAATCCAGTATTCAGGGTTGCGCCATCCCGCCAACAAGCTTGCCGGCATATACAACATGTCAGCCTACGTAACATACAACGGTATACCCAACGGCTCATCGTTGATTCTGGGCTCGGGGCAATATACTTTCGGCTCAGCGGCCTCGGCACAGGCTGTCAGCGTGGTGATACCCTCTGATTATGACGTTGAGGCTACCCCTAATATTGAAATGACCAAGGGTGTGATTCAGGTAAACGGATATGGGGACCCCATCGGTAATCACCGTATTATCGACCCGGTTGCCGGGCGTTCTCCCAACTTCACCGCCGTGGCACACAAAACATACTTCGGCATGCTCCCCGATGTCTCAATTCCTATTTCGTCATACAGAAGTTTCCCAATAATTATAAAGGCTAATGCCACGATTGACGAACTTGAAATCAGTTATCGCGGGAAGGCCTTGAATGCTGATGAGGCGACCTCCATGTACACCGGTTCATACGGAACATACGATGTCTTTGCCACTGCCGAGGGTCAGCGTTGCTACCGCAACACCTTCACCATAGCCGACGATGCCGAGGGTACACAAACCTTTAACATCGACTTTACACCGCTGGCTGAGGGTGCATGGGACGGCAAGACTCTCTCAGAACCCGCTGCAGTTGACGGGGTTTACAAAATCGCTACCGGTGCTGAACTTGCATGGTACGCTGCAGAGGTCAACAAGGGGAATAATGCTGACGCCCTTCTTATTGATGACATAGATTTAGGTGACTTTGCCTGGACACCCATCGGTAATAACTCAAAGAATTTTACTGCCGCCTTTAACGGCAATGGCCATACGGTGAGCGGCTTGTACATTGGTAGCCCCACTGCAAACTATCAGGGACTTTTCGGCTACGCTAAAGGCAAGTCAGAATCAGCACCCTGTTTAATCTCAGGCATAACCCTTTATGGTCATGTATCTGCTAAACAGTATTCCGCAGGCATTGTAGGGTATATCAATCAGTATACCACGGTTGACGAGTGCGCCAACTATGCCGACGTTGTTGGGGCCGGCACATATATCGGTGGTATAGTCGGATACATCGGTAACGCTACCGGTAAAGTAACCAACTGCTACAATGCCGGCAGTATCTCAGGTACCACCAATTGTGGCGGCGTTATTGGAGCACATTTTGCAAACGTTGTCGTTGAAAATGTATTCAACGTCGCAACGGTCACGGGCTCAAGTGTGGGAGCCTGCGTTGGCGGTACATCCTCAAAGGCGAATATGAAGAACATGTTTGCAATAGCAGAGTATAACATAGTTGATGCTCACACCCTTGTCAGTGAAGAGCAGATGGCCTCAGGCGAGGTGGCTCATCTTCTTGGCGAGAGCTTCGGCCAGACCCTGGGTGAGCACCCGCATCCCGTGCATGGCGGCGAGAGCGTCTACCGCATTGACTATGATGTAATCGCAGTTGAAAGCCGCGCTGCCGAGGAGGAGACCAGCGATGAAAATGTCCTCTACACCAACGGAAAATTGCCTGGAACAATCAACGGCAAAAAAGTGGAATGGTATGCCGATGAGGACCTCACCCTGCCCGTCACCACCGTACAGGCCGACCATCATCTCTACGCAAGAATTGATAACGGCCAGACCGGGATTGACACCATCGAGCCCGCTGTAGAAATGGAGGCAGAATGGTATAACCTGCAAGGCCTTAAAGTTAAAGCCCCGCAGGAGGGAGAGCGCGGCATCTACATACGCGTTCAAAACGGCAAGAGCCAAAAAATAATCCTATAATCTTGATTGAAGGCTGGCACGTTGCCCAACCGCAGTGTGTCAGCCTCCAATGTATATGCATGATAGATAAACATTTAGGAAAAGTAATTCCCCCCTTTGGGAAACTTTCTTGGTGAAAAAACCAAAAATATTTGCACAGGCAAAAAAAACGACTTACCTTTGCAACGCAAAACCCCAAAGGGTGATGATTCGTTAGCTCAGTTGGTAGAGCACAACACTTTTAATGTTGGGGTCCTGGGTTCGAGCCCCAGACGGAT
>CAYMNF010000077.1:0-6599 GCA_964391735.1 uncultured Bacteroides sp.
AGCGTTGAATATCGTAGCCGTGGGTGAAACCCACGGAATGCGTAATTGAAAGAAACCTACCCATTTATTGGTCGAACAATCCCGGCACCTCACCTGCGTGGGGCAAATTTGGCCGCGTGAGGCCGGCGTATTCCGGGGCGAACGGCGGCCTGTTCACGTGGGCACCGTCGGCACATTCGACCGGCGGACGCACGGCTCGTGCGTCCCTACGTTCGGGTGGTGCCATGAGTGGGTAATTTGCTATATTGCAGATGTTTAATGGGTTTTTAACTTGCGAGAGGGGAGGGCTAATTTCGCTATGGGTGCGTGGTAATCTCGGCATAGTTGCGGGGCCGGGATTGACCTGGGCGCTTCTTTATTGGGGGGTGCGTTGGGTGTGTAAGGATTGGGTGGGTGCGTGTTTGGAGGGGATTGGAGGAGATGTTTGGTGGTTTTGGGGGGATTGAGTATTTTTACGGAAAGTGTTTTTATCTATGAATGGTTTTTTGAGAGGGCTTTTGGCCGGTTTTTTGTTGCTGTGTGTTGGCAACTTTGCTTTCGCAAAGTTCGAGAACGAGACGTTGCAGTATGTCGTGCGTTATAAGTGGGGTTTGGTGCAGAAGGAGGCCGGTGATGCCACGGTGACGTTGCGCAACCGCGGTAACAATTATAGTATTATGTTGACGGCAAAGACGCGTCCATGGGCCGATAAGATATATAAGATGCGGGATACGTTGATTTCAACTGTATCGGCTGTTGATTTCAAGCCGCTTTCTTATACAAAGATTGCGCATGAGGATAAGAGTTATGTCAGAGATGACATTTCGTTTACTTATCATGATAAGGTTGTTATGGGTACGGCCAAGCGACATAAGATTCGGAAGAACGGGACTGAGAGCCGGTCATGCAAGACCCTGTCAGCCTCAGGGCGCACGTTTGATTTTCTGTCGGCTTTTTACTATGTAAGGATGTTGGATTATGCGAAGATGAAGCCGGGGGTGTCTTATCGTGTTAGTGTGTTTTCTGGTAAGCTTACAGAGACATTGTCAATTAGCTGTATCAAGAAGGAGGAGGTGAAGTTGTATAGCGGGCGAAAGGTAATGGCGTGGAAGCTGGCGTTTTCTTTCACGAGCGAGGGGGGAAGTAAATCGTCTGATAATATCTATGCCTGGGTTTCACCCGACCCCGGTCATGTCATTTACAAGGTTGTGGGTAGCTTGCCGGTAGGGCAGATACAGGTGTTCCTGAAGAAGAGAGATTATAGCAGGCCGAGATTCACGCAATAGAAGTATGCGCCAAAGCCGATAGCCACACCTACCAGGAATGAGAATATGATCCACACCCATGTAGGTATGCCTGATTTTTTGGCAGGCCTAACGGGCTGAACAAAATATTCTTCTTCATCTTGCGGGAACTGGAGATCCTGATGGATTTCCGCCTCCTCAGTTGCTGCTACTTCCACAGGTAGTTCTTCAGGAGCCACAGTTTCCTCGGGCTGAGGTTCGGGTTGAGGTTCAGGTTCGGGTTCGGGTTCAGGTTGAAATTCAGTTTCGGGCTCGGGTTCGGGTTGGAATTCGGTATCTTGCTGTGGCTCCGGTTCAGACTCCTGAGAAGGCTCGGGATCGGCGGTGTCATCGAGCATAGCCGGGTCCACATCATCGGCCAGTTCCACGGGTTGAAATGGCTGGAATGGTGCGTTGATAGCCTGCGCCAGAGCGTGGTCGGGTGTAAAGAGCAGATTGCCCTCTGAGAGTGAGAATACCCCGAGGCGGTCAATCTCAACCGAGTCGCCTTCTTGCAGCAGGCGGGCTGTCAGTGCAAATAGGTCCTTGATGCGTTTTTCGGCCTCAGCCTGGGTGATGTTGAGGGTGGGAGCTATGAGGGCGGCTAATTGCCGCATGGTGGCTTTTTGTGAAGTCATGATGCGGCAAGTTTTTTACGTAGAACAATACTGGGGGTGAATGTTAGCCGAATCTCAGGGGGGTACATGGTTTTGTGCCCATCCTTTTCGCTGATATATTCAGGGATGTTTTGTGGTGCAAAGGTGCCAAACCCCGGTATGGCAACCGATGTTTGTTGTTGAGTAAGGTTAAGGATGGCTGCCGAGAGGGACTCAAGGAGAGCGCGGACATCAGCAGTTGTGAGGTCAGACTCTTTGGCGAGTGTGGCGATGAAATTTTTATTATCCATTGGTGAGAGGGAAGGTGTGAGGGGAGGGGATTAGAAACGTTCGCTGATGAAGTAGCGCGGTCTTCTTTTAACCTCAGTGAATATTTTAGCGATATACTCCCCGATAATGCCTAAGGCCATGAGGATGAGGCTCCCCAAAAACCATACTGAGAGCATCAGTGATGACCAACCGGAGATTGTATTGCCGCAGAAATGGCTGACGAGAACCCAGACGCCGACAAAAATATCGAGCAGGAGCAAAGCCAGACCGACAAAGAAAATCATGCGGATGGGTTTGGCCGAGAATGATGTAATGCCGTCCACAGCAAAGGAAAGCATTTTGCGCAGCGGGTATTTTGACTCGCCGGCAGCTCTGGGCGCACGTTCGTATGTCACCACGGCCGTCTTCAACCCTATCTGCGGGATGATGCCGCGCAAGAAGAGGTTCTCCTCCTCATATTGAGCGAGCATCTTCAGCGCGCGGTTTGACATCAGCCTGAAGTCGGCATGGTCGTAAATAGTATTGAGGCCCATGCTCTTCTGGAATTTGTAGAATGCATGAGCTGTGCCGCGTTTGAAGGCTGTGTCTGATTTGCGTGAGGCGCGTACGCCGTACACGATTTCTGCCCCTTTGCAAAACTCGTCAACCATTTTGATGATTGCGTCGGGATCATCCTGCAGGTCGGCATCAATTGATACTGCGGCATTGCAGTTGTCAATGACGCTCTCAAGGCCGGCGAGCAGCGCAAACTGATGTCCCCGGTTATGCGCCAGGGAAATTGCATGCACGCGGGGGTCAGCCTCATTCAGTTTTTTCAGGATTTGCCATGTGTCATCCTTTGAACCGTCGTTGACACAAAGCACAAAGCTGTTGGGGGCGATTTTCCCCTCGGCGACCATGCGGTCCAGCACGCCCAACAGGCGCGGCATGGTGATGGGCAGCACGTCGCGCTCATTGTAGCAGGGCACTACTATGGCAATAACCGGGAGCATAGAGAGGCGGGTTTAATAGTTGCGGGCAAAGATTACGCGTTGCTTTGAGGGTCGGCCGGTAACCATGCATGTGCCGGGGGTTGTGTCCCCGTCCAGGGGTATACAACGGATGGTTGCCTTGGTCTCCTCCTTTATTTTTTCTTCAGTCTCAGGGGTGCCGTCCCAGTGGGCAAGGATGAAGCCGCCTTTCTCGATTTCGCGCTTAAACTCATCATACGTGTCAACGGTACGGGTCATTTCTTGGCGGTGGTCAAGGGCCTTCTTAAATATATTTTGCTGTATTTCCTCAAGGAGGTCGGCGATATAAGCGTCAATACCCTCAATGGGCACAATTGATTTTTGCATTGTGTCTCGGCGGAAGAGCTCCACAGTGCCGTTTTGCAGGTCACGGGCACCGATTGCCAGACGTACCGGAACCCCTTTGAGTTCATAATCGGCAAACTTGAAGCCGGGGCGGCGATTGTCAGCATCGTCATACTTGACTGAGATGTCGCGTTTGCGCAGGGCGTTGACAATGGGGTCAACGGCAGCCGAAATCTCTTTAAGCTGGTCGTCAGTTTTATAGATGGGCACAATCACAACCTGTATGGGAGCCAAACGCGGGGGCAACACAAGGCCATTGTCATCACTGTGCGTCATAATCAGGGCGCCCATAAGGCGTGTTGATACGCCCCATGATGAGGCCCATACATATTCAGGCTGATTCTCCTTGTTTACGAAAGTTACGTCAAAGGCTTTTGCGAAGTTTTGGCCCAGGAAGTGTGACGTTCCGCTTTGCAGGGCTTTGCCATCCTGCATCATAGCCTCAATGGTGTATGTCTCAATGGCCCCGGCAAAGCGCTCGTTAGCACTCTTGACGCCTTTCACCACGGGCAGAGCCATCATTTGCTCGGCAAAGTCGGCATAGACATTGAGCATCTCAATGGCCTTGGCCTGAGCCTCATCAGATGTTGCATGTGCGGTGTGGCCCTCCTGCCACAGGAATTCGGCCGTGCGCAGGAACATGCGGGTGCGCATTTCCCAGCGCATCACGTTAGCCCACTGGTTTACGAGAATAGGCAGGTCGCGATAGCTCGTTATCCAGTTCTTATATGTGTTCCAGATGATGGTTTCGGAAGTGGGGCGGATAATCAGCTCCTCCTCAAGGCGCGCGTCGGGGTCAACCACCACTCCGCCGCCGTTGGGGTCGTTCATCAGGCGGTGGTGGGTCACTACGGCACACTCTTTGGCGAAGCCCTCAACGTGTTCGGCCTCGCGCGAGAGGAACGACTTCGGGATAAGCAACGGAAAGTAGGCGTTCTGATGGCCCGTTTCCTTAAACATTTTGTCGAGCTGCTGCTGCATCTTTTCCCAGATTGCATAGCCGTAGGGCTTGATTACCATGCAACCGCGCACGGCGCTCTGCTCGGCCAAATCGGCTTTGATAACCAAGTCGTTATACCATTGCGAATAGTTTTCGCTTCGTTTGGTGAGATGTTGGAGTTCTACTGCCATATCTTCAAAATTACATATCTTTGATTTTGCCTGCAAAGTTAAGCAATTATTTGTTTTTAAGAAAATTTTTGTAACTTTGCATTGAAATTTCAACCAAAATGGTAAAAGTAAGGAAGAAACTCAAGCGGGTCAGACTTCATCATGAAGGCACGGATATACTGACTGTCACCCTATTGGTGATGGTGGTGCTTTGTGCGTTAATATGGTGGCTGTCTACCCCGGCCGGCATCGCCGTCAGCTCCGTCTGCGCCATTCTCTATGGGCTTTTGGTTAACTTTTTCCGCTCGCCCAAGCGCAATTTCACCGGAAATCGCGAAAATGTCGTGGTCAGCTCGGTCGACGGCAAAGTGGTGGCGCTTGAAGAGACTTTTGAAAACGAATATCTGCACAGGCGCGTGATTCAGCTCAGCGTGTTCATGACCATTCTCGACGTCCATGCCAACTGGTTTCCGGTCGACGGCGAAGTGATTTACGTGACCCACCATAGCGGACGCTTCCTCAGCGCATGGCTTCCGAAATCGAGCACCGAAAACGAGCGGTCGACCGTAGTGATCCGCACCGACAGCGGCCAGGAAATCCTCGTGCGTCAGGTAGCCGGAGCCATGGCGCGCCGCATAGTGACGTATGCCGAACCCGGCACCGCCGCCAATATCGAAGACCATATGGGTTTCATCAAATTCGGGTCAAGGGTTGACATTTACCTGCCGCTCGGCACTGAGATACTCACCGAAATCGGCAAGTCGACCATAGGCGGAGTGACTGAAGTGGCCCGCCTGCGCCCGCAAAAATCAGACGCAATTACCGAATGAGCAATAAAATCATCTCCTCGCTGCCAAATGCCGTAACCTGCCTCAACGCGGCCTCGGGTTGTGTGGCCCTGGCGCTGGCTTTCGCCGGATATTTCAATTATGCATGCATAGCCATATGTGCGGCCGCAGTGTTCGACTTCATGGACGGCGCCGTGGCCCGTCTGCTCAAGGCCTATTCGCCCCTGGGCAAGGAGCTCGACTCTCTGAGCGACCTGATAAGCTTCGGCGTGGCGCCGGCGGCAATGGTGTATCTGCTGCTGCCCGAGCCGGCCAGTTATTTCGCCCTGGCAATACCCGTTTGCGGCGCGCTGCGCCTGGCGAAATTCAATATCGACACCCGTCAGGTCAACGGCTTCATCGGCCTCCCCATCCCGGCCAATGCCCTGTTTTGGATTGGACTGACCACATTGTGGCAAAAAGTGCCCGTAGGCGAAGACCAGTGCTGGGCATATGCGGCGCTGGTGGTGATGGTGGCGCTGGCAATGCTGTCGCCCGTGAGGCTCCCGTCGCTCAAATTCCACAACGCACGCCCCTCGCGCGAAAACGCTCCCCGCTTCCTGATAATCATCCTCACCCTGGGCTGCGTGATTCTGCTCGGCATCCCCGGCCTGTCGGTGGCCATACTCCTCTATTTCCTCTACGGAGATATCAACACCGCCATTAACGCCGGCAAATATTGCTGACGGCCGCCCCCACCCGGTGCTCCCCTCCCCGATATCCCCCTCCCTATTTTATTTGACGATAACACATGGAATTCATAGTCATACTGATACTCCTGTTCGTGTGGTTTTTTATGATTGCACCGTTCATAAAACTCTACAAGGCATCCAAGCAATGGCGCAACGTGTTCGAGCAGGCGCAGCAGCAACAGCGGCGGCAGCGTCAGGCCGACGGCCGCCGGCAGCAGCAACCGCCGGTTGCCAGGAAAAAGATTGATCCGACGGTAGGCGAATACGTTGAATTTACCGAAACCACCGAAGTCACCGCTACGGCCACCGACGGCGGCGCCGGCAGCTCAATCCGCGTGGAAACCGAAGCGCAGATAACCGACATAACCTGGGAAGACATCGACTGAAAAAAGTTCGATTTGCTTGCGACGGGAAAAATTCGTAACTTTGCGCAAAATTATATCAAAACACCTTAATTACAAGTAAT
>CAYMNF010000078.1:0-6525 GCA_964391735.1 uncultured Bacteroides sp.
ATTTCTCTTTGAAATCGCGCTTCACGAAGTCGATGAACTTGTGTTTGAGCTTGGTACGCATGCCCCATACCTCCTCGTCGCTGACCTCGAAGATACCTTTCCACGCTTCAGGATTGCTCTGGTCTTCAAAGACTTCCGGACCGAGTTTATTCCAGTAGAACTCTTTCCATTCCGAGGCGGCCCATGTATGCATGTGCACACCGTTGGTCACGTAGCTCACATGGCTCTCTTCGGGTGAGTACCCTTTCCAGACACCGGCAAACATTTTCTTGCTTACCTCGCCGTGCAGCCAGCTCACGCCGTTGGCCTCCTGACTGGTCTTTAGAGCGAACACGCTCATGGAGAAGCGCTCGTTGGTGTCGGGGTTTTCACGGCCCATATTCATCAGGTCGTTCCACGAAATCCCGAGCTTGGAGGGGAACTCGCCCAGATACTTCCCGGCCAGCGGCTCGTCGAAGTAATCGTGGCCTGCCGGTACGGGTGTATGCACCGTGTAGAGGCTTGAAGCGCGCACCATCTCCATAGCGACATTGAAGCTCAGCTTATCTTTCTCAACGAAGTTGACCAGACGTTGGAGGTTGAGCAGTGCGGCATGACCTTCGTTGGCATGATACACATCGGCCTTGATGCCGAGTCTCTCAAGCATATATATACCGCCGATACCCAACAGATACTCCTGCTTGATGCGGTTTTCCCAGTCGCCGCCATAGAGCTTGTGGGTGATCTCGCGGTCGAACTGTGAGTTCATGTCAAAGTCTGTATCAAGCAGATACAGCTTCATGCGGCCCACGTTTA
This sequence comes from uncultured Bacteroides sp., assembly GCA_964391735.1. Lineage (GTDB taxonomy): Bacteria > Bacteroidota > Bacteroidia > Bacteroidales > Muribaculaceae > CAG-1031. The sequence continues at coordinate 796 of CAYMNF010000078.1, forward strand.
CGCGCCAAACATGGCTGTAGATGATGCGTCCGGGGTAGGGGACTTCCAGAATAAGCGGTTGGCCGCTCTCGTCCAGCACCTGCTCGATGGGCAGAGCATTGAAATCTTGAGCCTCATACACGGCAACCTGCTGGCCGTCAGAGAGTTTCTGGGTGAAGTATCCGTAGCGATACAGGAAACCAACGGCAGTCATGTCAACGCGGCTGTCTGATGCCTGTTTGATGTAGTCACCGGCAAGCACACCGAGACCGCCGGAGTAGATCTTCAGGCAGCTGCACAGACCGTACTCCATTGAGAAGTAGCTGACCGAGGGGATATCGGTGTGCATAGGCTGGTCCATGTATGACTTGAACTCGGCGTGAACGCTGCTGATGCGTGCCATCCAGTCCGGGTCTTTCACAATCTCTTCAATACGCTCGGCACTGAGCTGCTGCAGCTGTTTTACGGGGTTCTCGCCCGTTGCGCGCCACAGGTCGTGGTCTAAATCGCGGAAGAGTGATTTACCGCTGCTGTTCCAAACCCACCAAAGGTTTTTTGCCAGTTCCTCAAGGGGTTTAAGTTGCTCAGGCAGATGAGCGTGCACAGTGACATCACGCCACACGGGGGTGTTTGTCTTGCTAACAGGAAGTTTCATATTGGGTGTAGTAGGTTATATTTTTTCGGTTTTGGTTATTTTTTCTGAAAACGGTTCAACCCCTTGAGGCATTGCGCAGGGCAATCTCAAAGGCATCAATATAATAAGTGATAAAGTAGTTCCATGCCGTCTCGGCGGCGGTTGCCATTGCGGCATCACGTATCAGGGCTGTCTCGCGCGGCCCGTTCTGGTTAAGCTCCTGCAACGCATCGGCTATGCGCTCGGCAACCTCATGGTAGTTGCTGTCGGTGCGGTTAATGACGTTCACGCCCGAGCTGAGGAATTGATTCTCATGGCTGCGCAAAATCCATTGGCCGAAACCGCTCAGCGAGGTTGTGACGGTGGGCACGCCAAAGGCTATACTCTCAAGGGGGGTATATCCCCAGGGCTCATAGTAGCTGGCGAACACTGTGGCGTCCATGCCGATGAGCAGGTCATAATACTTGAAGTCAAATATCCCGTCTTGTCCGTTTAGGTAGCAGGGCACATAAATTATGTCAACACGTGTGTGGCCTGAGTTGTCGATGCCGAGGCGTGAGAGGTTGCTCTTGATGGCATCATTCTGGGGCTCGACAAGTTCATGCGTCACCACAGGGTCGGTAAGCGGGGTGCGGGTTTTTTGGCTGATGCGGGTGCGCAGGTCGGCACGCGGCCCCTTGCTCCAGGACGGCACCATAATGAAGGCCAACACCTTGCGGCGCATCTTGCGGCGCCCTAACTGCTCCATGGCATCCAAAAAGACATCCAACCCCTTGTTGCGATACTCGCAGCGTCCCGAGGTGGCTACTATCAGGGTCTCTCCATCACCATACTTTTTCCCGGTAAGGGCTGAGGCAACTGTGCGCAGACGTGTACGGGCGCGGTTGCGGGCAGCCTCAAAGTGCTTTGAGTCGGGGACAAAGTCGCTCTCGAATCCGTTGGGGGTAACTACATCGGGCTTCAGCTCAAGCAACTGCTCACATTCTGTGGCCGTGACATCGCTCACAGTTGTGAAGCAATCGGCATTATGTGCTGCCGCACGCTCAAGTGAGTGCTTGCTCTCCATGTTCAGCTCACGGGCCATGCCGTTGCCGTTGTACCCCTTCAGGTAGTCATACAGCGGCTTGTTATTGCCACAGATGCTGCGGCCGATACAGGTGGCGTGTGTGGTGAACACGGTGGCTATGGTGGGGTCAAGCAGTTTCAGCTTAAGCAGCCCCATGCCGGTAGTCCACTCGTTGAAGTGGGCGATAACCCGCGCCGTGGGGGCCGGAGCATAGAAACGCCTCAGGTTTTCAATAACCAGGGCGCAGGCGCGGCCAAAGTCGCATCCTGAGTCATAGTCGCCATAGGCGTGCAGCGAGTCAACGCCAAAGCTCTCCCACATTTTTCCATAGTCGGCATTACGGGTAACACTCATGCCGGCAAACTTTACAAGCACCGCAATGGGCTTGCCGGGAACCAGCCATCGGCCGGTGCGCACGCTCACACCCTCGGGAAGGCGCAACTGCTTCTTCCAATCTTTGAGCAATGAGGCAACCTCTTTGAAGTCCGGTGCCGGGTGTTCTTCATCCCAAAGGTCCGGACCCATGAAAATCAAGCGCTCACCATAGAGCTTTTGCAGGGTCTTGGCCTTGGTTGACAGTACGGTGTAGATTCCTCCAACTTTGTTGCAAACCTCCCAGCTTGCTTCAACCAGGAGGTCAAGGTCTACTTTCTTTCTATCCATAGATTGTACCTAATTACGGTGCAAATTTATGAATAAAATACAGAAACAAAAAATATAAATTTGCAAAAATGTTATAATGCGCTGATAATCAACCAATAAAAAATAAACAAAAACCGACCGTGTCGGCCGGTTTTATTTATGAATTTGCGAGTGTAAACTGTTGATTATAACCGCATTGAATCTTATTTCCTAAACTGTAAAACTTTAAACTTTTTTGAGATTGCGCATAGCCTTTCCAAGGGGTGAGCCGATCACTACTGCTGCAGAGATAGCGAACAACCCAACGGCCAATGGAATAGAGTATGTTATCCCCGGGCCCACTATGCCATAAATTATCCAAACTGCCGCCAAGATGCACCTCAGATACCGTTGACGTGGGCTGCGACCTTTGTGAGGAAGCAGAAGTAGGGGCAGGGGATTAAAGAGCAAGAAGTTATAATTGGCCCAACCCGCAAGTGCGGAGGGGCTTGCACATATTATGGTGAGAAGTACCCATCCTAACGTCAGAATAATGATATAGAATACCTGAACACCCCAAACAAACTTCGGACACTTCCCGGCTATCCTGAGACCCAACGTAATAACCGAGAGGATGAGGAACACCAATGCCACAGCCATGGGGGTCACTCCCCGCGTGTTGTCGAGTTGTTTTGGACGTAACTGAATGTCGGGATGGAGAAAAAGGTGTCGGCTCTCCCCCTCAGGGTTCACAATATAATAGTCTTTCCACTCTGAGGCCAAAATGATAGGGAAGGAGTGGTTGTAGAGTAAGTCGGCAATATCTGCATCATTACCCAATGCCATAAGGATCATGGAACAGCGCCAGGGTCCTTCACCCTCGTTAGCATACTTTACCACCTCGCCGTTGGGGTGACCGATTATCGGGGAATTTAGAGCTTTAATTGCTGAGGGGTATAGTGCAATATCCAAGGCATGTAGAATATGTCCCGAGCATGACTCCTTTCTTATATTAAAAGGATGTACACCGCTCATAGTCAGCGAGTCGAGCACCTGCCATAGTCGTTGTTTTTCAAGGGGTTTGAGGTTGAGGGGCAACGCTGAAATCGTTCTACCTTCTTCCCGAAATTGCTTGAGGTATTCCTCGGTGGGCCAGCTCATAAAACGTCCATCGACATTCTTAAAGAGTTGCGTCATGCCGTCGGCTTGTTCATTCTCAAAAGAAAAACAATAGTCAAGGTCAGCAGCAGGGCATTGCATGCGAATAAACGTGTGGCCTGCAACCTGATATATGGCCTTTCCCGGGGAGGATATTAGCATGGTGGCGTGTATAAAATCAGGGTCATTGGGGTCACCCGCCAACTCGGCATAGGTTGCCGGTGATGAAATGAGCCCCATCAATATCAGCACCACAGTGCGCAATAGGTTTTTAGCTTGCATATTGCAAAGTTAACTATTTTAGAAATAAAGGAGGATTTCGACCCCTTTCAAATCGAAATCCTCCCGGTAAAAAACTCTTTATAGTATTACTGATAAAGAATCTTTTTGCCGTTTACAAAATATATGTTGCCGGGCAGCATCTGTTGAACGCGTCGGCCATAAATGTCATAGATGGCCCCGTCAGTAGGGGTTTGGGTCTCGATAATCAGGTCTTCAAGACCGGCAGTGTTGGTGGCAATACGAATGTTGCTGCGTTGTGCGGCAGGGATGTTCGTTACATCAAGGTAGGCGCGGTTGGCATCCAGCCGGTCCCCGTCGTTCATTTTGTAGAAGCCAACTACCAAGTCGTTGTTGCATGAGAGCACACGCATGTTGTTGTTGAAAGTGGCCTTGTCGGTGTCCCCTTTCTTTTTGTTCAGCTGGAATTCACCCTTCAGCAGGTTAGACTCAAGGGCCGGATAATCCTCCATTGAGGGAATCATGCGGTTCTCAATGGCGGTGGTACCGGGACACTTCAACAGAACTGCTGTGTAGGCCGGAACCTTGCCATCCTTAATCTTCTCAAGCACGGCCACCGGCTCACCATTCTCCTGCAATATCTCGGGAACATAGTATGCTTCCATACCCTCGTCATACAGATAGTAGGGGAATGAGGTGTACATCGTTGACCAATATCCACCTTCAAAGAACATGTCGGCAGAAGGGGTTGCGCCATAGTAGAAGCGGTCAACATGTTCCTCATCAATCGGTTCAAGGTCAAAATAAGCATCGGCATCCGTGTATATATTACCTGCATGGTCACTACGCACATACAAGTATCCAATTGCTGATGAAGCGTGTTCATCAGATGCAACTTGAACTTTTGAATAGTCGCTACCTGAAACAAATTTGTAGTTACCTACATATTCTCCGGTTTGTAGAGTGATGGAGTAATTGCTGAGAATTTCCTTGGTGCCGGTACCCTGTGCTTCCAGATAAATATTGTTGGCGATTATTTGGTTGTTAACGTAAACTTCAGAGATGTTATAACTTGCCGCGGTCATCTTGAGTATTGAGGCGGGATTTGAATAATCTTTTCTTTCAGTAAGATCCAGGGCTCCGTCAATTTGACGTGAACTTGTAGAAGAGGACATTGATTTCGTGGGATCAAAGTTACCGGTCACTTGCCAATATTGGTCGTTAAATGTCCAACGTACGCGGTAATATCCATCGCCATGTATCAGGGGCACAAATTTATAATTGGCTGTGAAGATCTCTTCGTTACAATCTTCAGGAATAGTGTAGGTAAATACCTCCTCGGTTGATACGAGTTCGTTCGCTTTATTGTACCAGCCGTCAAAGACAACAGAACGGCCCATATTTAGAGTACCATAACCGCAACCTGTCGTTTGGCGTACAGCCGTCAGTATCACTGTGTCTCCAACTTTATTGGCTTTGTTGCTTATTTTGGTAGCGGTGGGTGAAGCAAATAATCCACTTTGCACCTGAAGCGGGGGTGTGGGTATAAACTCGGCCTGAAGTTGAAGAAGGGCTGCCGAAGTACCAATTTCGTCCTCAGAGGCAGCGGTGGTCGTTACATTCCGGTTGTAGGGAGTGACAAGAGATGCTTGAGATGTCTTGCCGGTAGTATTGTTTACCAACATCCATCGGTTGAAGATGTATCCCTCCTCAGGCTGAGCATAGAAATAATATGTATGAGTAGCCTTGGTGGGAGCAGTGTCACCCTCGTCCTCGCGGTTGTATGGCAACTCCATAGACTCTTTATAATCTAATGTGCCTGTAGCCGGCGCGTTTGCCGAGATATATACCTTTCCGCTACCTGTGGGCGTGGCCGTTGCTGTGGCCTTTGAGTAGAAGGTAGCCTTCTCCTTGCTTCCGATGTTTGCATAGGCAATTTCAGTGCCCGAAAGTGTCAGTATGGTAATGAGAGAAAAGACTCTGAAAAAAGACTTCATATATGCTTGAAAAAGAGTATAGTTGTGGCTTTAAT
>CAYMNF010000079.1:0-6462 GCA_964391735.1 uncultured Bacteroides sp.
CATGGGAACGGGGAGAACGTAGGTGTTGCAACCACCGATATATTTGTAAAGGGGGAGGTCAAGATAATCAGCGGCAGCTTTTGCAACGGCAAGGCTCACGCCCAGGATGGCGTTTGCGCCAAGATTGCTCTTGGTCTCGGTGCCGTCCAGTTGAATCATCTTCTCGTCGATAGCAATCTGGTCGAGAGCGCTCATGCCCACCAAAGCCTCAGCGATGGGGCCGTTGACATTAGCCACAGCTTTGAGCACACCCTTGCCCATGTAGCGGTTCTTGTCGCCGTCACGGAGCTCAAGAGCCTCATTTACACCGGTAGAAGCACCTGAGGGGACAGCTGCACGACCACGTGCGCCGCTCTCAAGGATAACGTCAACTTCAACGGTAGGATTGCCACGCGAGTCAAGAACCTCGCGGCCGATAATCTTTTCTATCTTCATTTTCGGTCTGTTAAGTTATTGGTTATGTGTCTTTGTTCGTTATGCAAAGGTACAAAATTTTTCTGAACGGCAGGGATATATAAACCTTTTTTAAGGATTAATCATGCCGTATCGGTTAGCCCCTCACAGCTTATTCTTACGGGCACGCAGAATCATCTCAGGTCCCGGAATCAAGAACAGCTCCAATCGGCGATTTGCAGCCCGTCCCGCACGCGTTGTGTTGGGCATTGACGGGTCGGCATCAGCAAAGTCGAAGGGTATCATCACCTGGTCCTCAGGGACATTCTCGTCAAACCAGTCAAAAACCGACACGATGCGTTGTCGTGACAGCCATTGTTTATAAATCTCAGAGCCCGTGTCGTCGGTATGCAGTGCCATCACCAATTTATACATGCCCGGGTTATGCTTCAGCTCCTCAATTATCGGGGCCATTTTTGAGACGCCCCTGTCCCATAGCAATGTGTCGTTTGGCAGAAACAAATCATCTGTCGGGAGCACTATCACCACCACTTCACCGTTGCGGTCCGTCTCAACGGTATAGTTCTTGTCAATAAATTTCTGGGCAACCTTGCCCATATATTTTTTTATGGCTGTGCGCTCACGGGCTGATGTCAGGGCCGGGGTGTTCAGGTTTTGGTCAAAGTCCATTTCCTGGAACAGGTCATCATTGTACCCGACCCAGGGGTCAGTCTCCTGTGCAAGGGTAGGCATGGTACCCGCTATGCCGGATAGCAACAAAATTGCTATCGCAAAAAGTTGCAGGAGGTTCCTCATAATTTAGATTCAAAATCGAGGGCGGAAAGGATGATGGGTTTGACATGATGCGGGAGAACCTCGTTGCCACGATCTCTGGAAAGGAGATTATTGACATGCGCTTCAAGGCGCAGAACATCTTCTTCGTTCATGTCATCCTCGGCTTCAATCTCAAGAAAGCCGTTTTCCTCCTGCCAATCCCAAATTATATCCAGGATGTTCAGCAGCTGGTCATCATCATATTCCAGGGGGAGATGGGTGTTTTGTTGACGTATATATGCTATTTCGTCAAACTCGTTGTATTCCATAGTCGTCTCTACTATTATATTTCAATTAAACCCTCAGGTAATGAAAAGTCAATTATGCGTGCTTGTGCATCTATATTTGTGATAAATTCATCGGCTACCGGTATAAGTATTTCCCGTTTGTCAGCCTCTCGCTGCACAACAAACAGGTAATTGGATGTGCGGTCATCAACTGCAGTAATCTTCCCGATGACCTCACCATCAATTTCGGCAGAGAAACCGATGAGGTCCTCGGCAAAAAAGCCGTCATCATCACCGGCGATTTCATCTGCGGGTAAGTCTGACTTGCGCATGTACACCGCCTTCCCGTTAAAGATTTTTGCCGAGGCATCATCCATGACGCCTTCAAGTTGTATGAGCCAAGTATCGGCATTGCCTCGAGGCCGCACATGCTCAATAAAGAAAGGTGTCAGTAACCCCTCAACTTCCATTACCAGGCAATCCCCGACAGAGGGCTCAGGCATGTCCGGGTCAAACGTCACTGACATCTCACCGGCAATACCATGGGGCTTGTTGACGGTGCCGACGTTTCTCAAATCCAAAAGGTTTATCACTTTTGAAAAGTTTTAATGGGCAGAGCGTTGATTTAGCGTTTACGCTTCTTTTTGGTTTGCGGGGCAACAATCTCATACTCATGCAGGTGGTACTCTGCCGGGTCAAGGTTTATCACACCGTGGGTATAGGTGGCAAGATCCTTCAGCACGCGGGCGTCGTCAACTGTGTCCAACCCCGAGACGGCCAGGCATTTCTTCATCTGGTTAGCCACCAGCAGCGTCAGTTCATCCCGCTCTTCCCCGGGTTCCATTTCGGCAAGCTTTTGCGCCATCTGCTCAACCTGCCTGCCGTAGTGGCGCAGGCGAATGTGTGTTGCGGGGTAGGGTATCTTCTCGGGGGCTGCCTGCATCATCTCCGGCCGAGGAATCTCAAAGGGCCAGTCTATCTCCAGATTGAAACCGGCCATAATGGCCAGATGGTCCCAAAGCTTACGTCGTCCGGTCTCGGTTTCTTTAAGCTCGGGGAACAGTAGGGACATGGCCTTGACTATCGAGTGGGCACACACGGTGCGTTCCTCTCGCTCGGGGATGGTGAGGCAATAGTCAACCATCTGTTGTATATTGCGGCCATATTCAGGTAGCGGCAATTTCTCGCGCGCGGTATTGTATGTAAGCATCTATATCAAATTAGTGCGTAAAAGTACAAATATTAATTGAAAAATGCTTATCCCTTATTTCGGGGTAAGGGTTACCAATGGCACAAGCATCTCCTCAAGCGAGACACCGCCGTGTTGGAAAGTCCCGTTATAATACTGTACGTAATGGTTATAGTTGTTAGGGTATGCAAAAAAGTCATTCCCGGTGGCAAAGATATAGGCTGATGAGATGTTGGGTGAGGGAAGACCGTATTTTTCAGGTCGGGTAATCTCGTATACCTGTTTGGGATTATATCCCAGTTTACGACCAACCTTATATCGCAGATTGGAGTTGGTGTTGCGTTCCCCCACAACCTTTATAGGATTGTCCACCCGGATGGTGCCATGGTCGGTTGTCAGCACTATGCGTACATCCTTGCGGTTTGCCAACGCCTTCATTATCTCAAGCAGTGAGGAGTGACGAAACCATGACTCGGTGAGTGAACGATATGCTGCTGAGGTAGAAGCCAATTCGCGAATCATGCGCATCTCGGTGCGCGCATGTGACAGCATATCAATAAAGTTGAAGACCATTACATTGAGGTCATTGTCCCGCAGGTTGGCAAGATTGGACAGCAACTTCTCCCCGCCACCGTTGTCATTGACCTTGGTGTATGAGAACTTGACCTTGCGCCTATGCCTGTCAAACAGTGTTTGTATCAGCGGGGACTCATTCAGGTTCTTACCCTCTTCAGAGTCTTCGTCAACCCATAGGTCGGGGAACATTTTTGCTATCTGTATTGGCATTAGTCCCGCAAAAACAGCATTTCGCGCATATTGGGTTGCTGTGGGCAATATGGTGCAGTAAAGTTCCTCGTCCATATTGAACATGTCGGCCAGCAGTGGTTTTATAACCTGCCACTGGTCAAGACGGAAGTTGTCAATAAGGATAAAGAAAACTTTTTCCCCTGAGGACAAAAGCGGGAAAACGCGTTGCGGAATGATGTCAGGCGACATCATGGGGTGGTCAGAATCCCTATCCGGACCAACCCACTTGTGGTAGTTTGAGCGGATAAACTTGGCAAATGCATGGTTAGCCTCAACCTTTTGCATGGCGAGCATCTCATCCATGCCACCGTTGTCGGTTGATGCCAATTCAACCTCCCAATACACCAGTCGCTTGTAGGCTTCTTTCCACTCATCGAGGTTGTAGGCCATGTTGATTTGTTGGGAAATGGCCGTGAATTCCTCGCGATAGGTCTGGGTGGCCTCGCGCGATACCAGTTCGGGTTGGTGCAAATTCTTCTTTATTGACAGCAGAATCTGATTGGGTTTAACGGGCTTTATCAGGTAGTCGGCAATCTTGTTGCCCACCGCCTGGTCCATGATATTTTCCTCCTCGCTCTTGGTTATCATTATCACCGGCACATGGGGAACCTTTTCCTTGATGCGCTGCAGGGTCTCAAGCCCCGTCAGTCCCGGCATATTCTCATCGAGGATTATCAGGTCGATGGGACGGGAGCCCACGGTGTCGAGGGCATCGGCACCGTTATTTACTGTGATGACATCATAACCCTTAGATTGTAGGAAGATTATATGTGGTTTCAGCAGATCAATTTCGTCATCTGCCCATAATATTGTGTGAGCCATATATTTTCTTGGAAACTCTTTGTCTTATTCTTTATCCTTTGCACGCGGTATGGCAAAAGAGGTATAAATTACCAGAACAGCCCCGGCCAAAGTGAAAGCAACCCAATCAGTACCGGTAGCGGCCCGATACCAGAAAAAGAAGGTTGCCACCATAAACATCAGGGCGCTTGCCATCTCAATACGCAAAAGCCGTTTAACATGCAGGCTAACATTTTCGCCGCGCGGGTATGCCAGGACCCTCCCAACCACATATATCACGGTTGCTGCCGTGAAGGCTATGCGGGTAACCCTCGCATCAATGTGTATCAAGGGGAATATCAGCGTCACCATTATGGCTAACAGCCCGATATTCACCACCAACATATTACGGGTATTTTTCTGCATCGGGATTCTTTCAGTTATAGATATGTCTGTTTTTATTCCCCGGCACCATGTGGCGCTTCTTCAAGAAAAAGGTCCTCTGAGGGGCGCTGCATGTGATAGTTCTCCCTGACAACCCTTTCCATTACGGCCGGGTCCTGATTCAACTGTCGGTTAAGCTCGGTATAATATTCAAGGGAATCTTGATTATCCTTTATCTCAGCTCGCAAACGCTCAATCTCACGCTCATACTGGTAAGTACGCATCACCGAGTTTTCATTAAAGAAAAGTACGAAAGCAAGGGCGGCTATCACCACCATCAGGGTAATAGAAATATACCTGTGCGTCCAGCGCCAGACTGCGCCCACTTTGCCGTATTTCATGAAGCAAATTTACGCTTTAAAGTTGAGGTGTGCAAATGCCCGTCAACTTGGCTAATCAAACAGAATTAGAATGATTAAATCTCAGAAGCGGCGATTGCCTTATTATGCTCGGTTTCCTCCTCGTTAGCCGGGGTTGAAATCTCCGGTTTAAGTTTTGTCCAAAGGGCATTGGGGATTAAACGCCATACCCGGTACAGCAAATTCCACCGCCAATCTATTACCGCAACGCGCCGGCGTTGCAACATGGCTTGCAGAATCAACGGTACAGCATACTCCGGGTCCATATTCATCGGGTAATTGCGGTCGGCATTCTCAAGCGGAGTCCTTATCCATCCGGGTCGTATATCGGTAAAACGCACATTAACACCCTGAATATGCGCCAACTGTTCCAAAGCTGTCAGGTAGGTTTGGTCAAACTTTTTTGAGGCGCTGTAGGCAGCTAAAGCACCGATGCCTCGGGTGCCGGCCACCGAAGTGATGGCGGCTATCTGCCCTTTTTGACCCGTTTCCTTGAAATACTTGTATGCAGTGGCGGTCATTTGCGCAAATCCCACAACGTTTGTCTGCAAGACCTCTGCCTCCTTGGAAATCTCCAGGTCGGGATTTTCACTAAAGGCCCCCGAGACATGGAAATAAACCTCCATCCCTCCAAGCCGTTCTATAAGTTTCATTAAGGACCGGGGTGCATCAGCTGAGGTGATGTCAATTCTCTCGTATTCTATAGCCTTCGGGAATCTTTTTTTCAGCTTCTTCAATACCTCAATATTACGGCCTGCAACACCCACATGCCAACCGGCAAGCGCAAGAATGATGGCACACCTCAGACCGATACCTGAGGTGGCCCCCATTATTACGATTTTACGTCGAGAATCCTTGTTATCTGTTTCCTTATTCTGTCGTATACTCATACTTTCAATATATTATATTCAATATTATTGAAACACTTTTCAGAAGTTAATGTTTAGGTTAGTCAGGAATAAGGAAGCGGACAAATCAGATTATCTTACCTCATCATACCCGACAACAAGCCTGTTTTGCGGGTTTTGATACAAATAGATAACGGCCGTGGCATCATTGAGCATCGGCGACGTGTACAGCACCACATTCTCACCGTTAATATCCTTTACTTCTCGTATGATAGTTTCAGTAGAGAAGGGGAGGACATCCTGCAAAAAAGACTCTGCTTGTTCAACAGTGGTGTATCCGCCGGGTATTTCCCAATACAAAAGAGGTATGCCTAACTTTTGGAAGTCGGGATTAACAGAATCTTGATAGTCTCCGGCGACATCACAAAAATATGGGAACAATGTCACTGCTTTTACACAAAACGACAATGTAAAGATAGCTGTGGCAATCAAAAGTAGTCTTTTCATATTCTTATCATTTTAAATTGATTCGCTGTCACCCCTCAACAAAAAGAGTGCGACCCCACAAATATACCTATTTT
>CAYMNF010000080.1:0-6461 GCA_964391735.1 uncultured Bacteroides sp.
GCTGTTTCCTCCCTGCTTGTGCGGCAAAAATTTGATGCATGGCCTGCATTGGGGGTGCATTTTTGTTGGTTGGGAAATTTTGTTATTTTTGTGAACAGAAAAAGCCGGCGGTCTCAATTGTGAGCCGGCTGCTTAATGCGAAACCTCAAGAAACTATGCGCAAGTTTTTAATCTCTTTTTTGCTGTGTGTGTTGGCGATCCCGGCATCATGGGCGGGGCCGCGTTACATATTCTATTTTATTGGTGACGGCATGGGTATGGGCCATATATTGTTAGCTCAGACCTTTAACCGACTGACCGGCGAGTTCCCGCTTGCTATCACAGAGTTCCCCGTGGGGGGCCAGGTTACGACATTCTCTGCCTCATCGCCGGTAACCGACTCTGCCGCCGCGGGTACGGCATTGGCCACCGGCACTAAGACACGGAATAATATCGTGGGCATGGGGCCTGACTCCACCGCCATTGAGAGCCTTGTGCCCGCTTTGCAAAAAATGGGATATGGCATTGGGATTATCTCATCAAATGCTCCCGACGACGCTACCCCGGCATCATTTTATGGACATGTGCCCTCACGCCACCAACATTATGACATAGGGTGCCAGGCGGCAAACTCCGGCATAAACTTTATTGGCGGTGCACGCATGCGCGGATTCAAGGACAAGAACGGGAAGCCCACCGACTTGCAGCAGCGGTTGAACCGGGCCGGCGTGGTGTGCGCCTATGACTCGGCAACCGTAATGGCAAATATCGGCCGGCGAGTATTGATGGCCTCACCTGACACAGCTCTCAACAACACCTTGGGTTACGCAATTGACTATCCCGAGGCATCCTTGACGTTGCCTCGCCTCACAGACATTTGTCTCCAGTACCTGGAGCGCACCGCTCCCGACCAATTCTTTATGATGATTGAGAACGGCATGACGGATTGGGCATCGCACGCCAACGATGCCGGCACATTGGTGCGTGAGGTCAATGTCCTGAATGAGGCTATTGAGGTGGCAGTGAGGTTTTATCTGCAACACCCCCAAGAGACGCTGATTGTGGTGACGGCCGACCATGATACCGGCGGGGTAAGCCTTGGCAATTCCAATCCCGAGATAAAGTATGATGCCCACCCCGAGTTGTTGGCGCTGCAGAAGGTGTCAAAGGAGGCATTCACACAGCAGGTATCATCGATGATGCGTGATCGCCGCCGTTACACGTGGGAGGAGATGAAAGAGGTGCTCGGTAACGAGTTGGGATTTTGGAAGGGGATAAACCCGACCCCCGAGGAGGAGCATACCTTGCACACCCTTTTTGATAAAATGCAAGACGGCAACGCCGGGGAGGGACAGAAGACCCTATACGCCTCTTTTGACGATTTCTCAGCAGAGGTATTCCGCGTGATGGACCAACACACGGGCGTGGGGTGGATATCAACCTACCACACCGGTAATATGGTGCCGGTATACGCCATGGGCCTTGGCGCCGAAAGGTTCTCAGGCCTCATTGACAATACACAGATACCGCGCACAATACTGCAACTGGTGCAGACACGCACTGTTTTCCCCCGCCAGAAGTGATGAAGGGGATAGTGTTGGCCGGCGGGGCCGGGACGCGACTGCACCCAATAACCTTGGGGGTGTCAAAGCAACTGCTGCCGGTGTATGATAAGCCCATGGTATATTATCCGGTGTCGGTGCTGATGCTTGCTGGCATCCGTGAGATACTGATTATCTCCACGCCTGAAGATTTAGCCTCCTTCAGACGATTGTTGGGTGACGGGTCACATCTGGGCGTGCGATTCAGCTATGCCGAGCAACCGCGCCCCGAGGGCCTGGCACAAGCGCTGATAATAGGCCGTGAGTTTATCGGGGATGATGAGGTTGCCCTGGTTTTGGGGGATAACATATTTTATGGTAATGCCTTCACCGGCATGTTGAGGCAGGCCGCCGAGACAGCACGTCGGGGCCTGGCCACCGTATTTGCCTATCAGGTGCCCGACCCTGAGCGTTATGGCGTGATTGAGGTTGACGCCATCGGCCGTGCCATAGATATCGAGGAAAAACCCGCATCCCCACGCAGCGATCTGGCTGTCACCGGTTTGTACTTCTATCCCCGTGGCGTTTATGATGTGGCAAAAGAGGTTCGCCCCTCAGCGCGCGGCGAGCTGGAGATTACATCGGTAAACCGGGCGTATCTGCAACAGGGTCGGCTTGAAGTTTGCCGCCTGGGGCGCGGATTTGCATGGCTCGACACCGGGACTGTTGACTCCCTAAATGAGGCCGCACAATTTATCGAGGCTATCGAGAAACGACAGATGGTGCAGGTGGCTGCCCTCGAGGAGGTGGCTTTCCGCAATCAGTGGATTGACGCTCCCCAATTGCTGACATTGGCGGGGCGCCTCGGGAACAATGCCTATGCGCGCTATCTTATGAAACTGGCTAACAATGGATGTTGAGGAGAAAGTAAGACTTATAGATTTCCCGTGCATACGCGATGCACGCGGCAACCTGACATTTGTCCAGGACAATGACCAGGTGCCCTTTGCCATACACAGGGCATTCTGGCTTTATGATGTGCCGGCAGGGAGTGCCCGCGGTGGACACTCACACAAGACCTTGAAACAGTGTCTGGTGGCCCTGGCCGGCAGTTTCACGGTCACGGTGACTGACGGGCATGACTCACAGCGGTTTTTGCTTAACCGTCCTTTCCGCGGCTTATACATCCCGCCCGGGTACTGGAGCGTTATCGATGACTTTGCCGCCGGCAGTGTGTGCCTGACCCTGGCCTCGCAGCCCTTCAACGAGGAGGACTACATCAGGGATTATGATCGTTTCCTGGAATCCAAAAGATGAGCAAGCAACCCCGTTTCCCGTTTCTGGACCTCAAGGCCGGTGTGGCACCCCTGCGTGACCAACTGGTTGAGGCTGCCGTGCGGGTCATTGATAGCGGCCGATATATCGGGGGCGAGGAGGTGAAGGCTCTTGAGGAGGATATGTGCCGCGTGGCCGGGGCTCCCTATGCTGTGGCCGTGAGCAACGGCCTGGATGCCCTGCGCCTGTCGTGGCGTGCCCTCATCGAGTGCGGGTATCTGCATCCCGGCGACAAGGTGTTGGTGCCGGCAAATACCTATATAGCAACTTTTTTAGCGATCTCCGATGCCGGGCTGCAACCCGTCGGGGTTGACCCCAATCCTGAAACCATGATTGCCGGGGAGAGGGAAATACGGGCAGCCTTGGCTGATGATATAAAGGCTGTGGCACCCGTGCATCTGTATGGGGCACCCGCGCTGACCGGGGATGTCGGCGTGCCGGTGGTGGAGGATGCCGCACAAGCTATCGGTGCGACCTCTGATAGGGGGCCGGTGGGGAGCCTGGGGGATATGGCCGCTTTCAGCTTCTACCCCACCAAGAATATCGGCGCACTGGGCGATGCCGGGTGTGTTACTACCGGGAATGAAATGCTGTATCAGGCTGTCCGAGCCCTTGCAAACTACGGTTCAGACCGTCGTTACCACAATATCTATAAGGGATTTAACTGCCGTATGGACCCGATGCAGGCAGCCCTCTTGCGCGTGAAACTGAATTATCTGCAACAGGAGGTTGATGCACGGCGGGAGAAAGCACGGCTTTACCGGGAGTATATCGATTCTCCACTTGTGGAAACTCCCCGGGATATTGCGGGACATGTCTACCATCAATTTGTAGTGAAGCTAACTCCCGGGGTGGACCGTGACCTTTGGCGGGAAAAGCTGTTGGAGGCCGGGGTGGAGACTGACATACACTATGCCGTACCACCGCATAAACAGCCCTGTTACGCACAGCAAGGCAATGCATCCTTCCCGGTGACCGAGGATTTGGCCGACAGAATAGTGAGCCTGCCCATAGGGCAAAACACCTCAACTGAGGACATCCCTGTGATAGCAGAAATCATAAACAAGGTAAAACTTTGAGGTAAAACTTTGACAAAATGGGGTATAAATACTATGGCGCGCGCCGAAAACGCCGTACGTTAATTTTCATACCGATTTGTGCGCTTGCACTACTGGCTGTGATGGCAATAGCAAGCACAACGCGCGGGTGCACAAAGGCAAAGGGGACACTAACAGCCGAGGATGTGCCGCCAACGTCTGAGTTGCTACAAGTCATCAACCCGGACCCGCGTGGCTCGCGCCTTATCCATTACAAAGGGATGGACGTCTCCTTCAACAACGACCTGCACATACCCAATTGGGTGGCATGGGATCTCACCGCCAATGAGGCTGACGGCCTGGAGCCGCGTTATAACCGATTCATGGCCGACCCAAACATTGCCGAGAGTGCAACCCCGGCTGACTATAAACTCAGCGGATATGACCGAGGACACATGGCTCCCGCCGGAGACATGAAGTGGGCTGAACAGGCAATGATACAGTCATTTTATATGACCAACATCTGCCCGCAGGTGCACTCACTGAACATAGGTCCCTGGAAAAAACTTGAAGAGAAGTGCCGTTTGTGGGCACGCACCGACTCAGTGATCTACATTGTTTGCGGGCCCATACTCAATAGCGCCCCCACCGAGTTCATCGGCGCATCAAAGGTTGCCGTCCCCCGGCAATTCTTCAAGGTAATAATCTCGCCATACTCCAACCCGCCGCGCGGCATAGGCTTTGTCTTCAATAACGGGGACAACCCCGGGGGACTGCAGAAGTGCGCCACAACCATTGACCGCGTTGAGGCCATAACCGGGCTTGACTTCTTTGCCGCACTGCCCGACTCCATTGAGAACGACCTGGAACAACAAAACGCATTTCATAAATGGCCGACACGCCTCGATTGACAATAGCAGCCATCTCAACGCCACCCGGCAGCGGTGGCATAGCCGTGATACGCGTCTCAGGCCCAACGGCTATTGAGGCCGTCAATGCCCTGTGGCGTGGCCGGGACTTGAGGCAGGCCCCGCCCCGCACCGCGGTGTTGGGTTATCTTATGGACCCCGCCGACAATGAGCCGCTTGACCAGGTCCTCGTAACCGTTTTCCACGGCCCGAACTCCTTTACCGGCGAGGATACCGTTGAGATTTCTCTGCACGGCTCGGCATGGCTGCAACAAGAGGCCCTGCACATACTGGCCTCACAGCCTGGGGTAAGACTGGCCGAGCCGGGGGAGTTCACACGCCGGGCATTTTTGGCCGGGAACGTTGACCTGCCGCAGGCCGAGGCCGTTGCCGACCTTATCGCCGCGCAATCCAAGGCCGCGGCACGGTTGGCCCTGAACCAACTGCGCGGAAACCTCTCAGACACCATCAACACCCTGCGCGGAGAGCTACTTGAACTGGCCGCCCTGCTGGAACTGGAGCTCGACTTCTCAGACCAGGATGTTGAATTTGCCGACCGCACAAAACTCACCACACTTTGCCGCGCCGCCCTTGACGAAGTCTCCCGCCTGTTGGACTCATTTCGCTCAGGCCAAGCCATAAAGGACGGTGTCCCCGTGGCAATTGTCGGCCCCACCAACGCCGGGAAATCCTCACTGCTCAACACCCTTGTCGGCGAACAACGCGCCATCGTCAGCGACATACACGGCACAACCCGCGACGTCGTTACCGACACCCTGCAACTCGGGCAACGCCAACTGCGCCTTGCCGACACCGCCGGCATCCGATCCACCGATGACCCCATCGAGGTCATGGGCATTGAACGCTCACAAGACAGTGCCCGCCGCGCCCATATCCTCCTCATCGTTGAAGACGCCACAGCACCGGCCCCCACCCACACCACCCTCATCCCCGACCCAAGGCCCCCGCATGTAATACTGATACAAAACAAAATCGACCTCAATCCCGCCCCCGCGCAGCCCGCCGACCCCCAACAGTATGACGCCGTCATACCCATCTCGGTACTCACCGGGGCAGGAATTGACACCCTCAAAAACACCATCACCGAAATCCTTGACCGGGAGATGCCCCCCTCAGATGCCGTTATAGTCACCAACGCCCGGCATGCCGAGATGCTGCGCGACGCCCGCCGCGCACTCCGGCAAACCCTCGCCGCCCTAACCGACCCCATGGTCGGCACCGACATCGCCGCCGAGGAGCTGCGTGCCGCCACCACCGCCCTGTCAGCCCTCACCGGTCAAATCGCCGCCCCCGAAATCCTCGCCACCGTCTTCTCCCGCTTCTGCATCGGCAAGTAATTAATTGATTATCAATGATTTATATTGATAGCAATTGACTATTACTGAGCGATAAAACTTAATACATTCAAGAACGCCTAATGCTGATAACTGTCAGTGTTAGGCGTTTTTATGCATCATTTTGTACGGATTCTGTACGACAGCGACTCATTTCACCCCAAGCTTCAGCAAGGTGGTGGAGAAAGTTGACAATAGTTGTCAATGGTTTACGAACATTTACAAACAACGGAGAAATCTCCACAAAAGAAATGAGTAGCAACATTAGAATTGAGAAAATTTGTGAGTGGTGCGGAAAACAATTTA
>CAYMNF010000081.1:0-5948 GCA_964391735.1 uncultured Bacteroides sp.
TGTTCCGGAAGTTAAAGAAACTGACAGCCCATTCCGCTTCCCAAACTTCAAGACTCACCATTGACGACAACACCAAGGTGCTTATCTCAACCAACTACATGATCGACTCAGAGGATCCCACCATCGATGACAAGATTACCCAGATACTTTACAAAGGTTTGGAAAAAGACCTCAACGGCATGAGCTATGAGGACTTCTCAACCACCAATGAGAATGTGGGTATGATGTCAAGCCAGAAGGTTGGTCCCACCGTGGCTGAGGACATGAAGACCGATGCCTATATCGCCGTTTCTTTGGCACTGTTGGCAATGTTCTTCTACATCCTGCTGCGTTTCCACAATGTAGCCTTCTCAGTTGGCGCATTGGCCGCAGTCGCTTTCACGGCCTTCTCGATTATCGGCTTCTACTCATTGTTCTGGGGCGTCTTCCCCTTCGCAATGGAGATTGACCAGTCATTTATCGCGGCTATCCTTACAGTGATCGGTTATCAGATTAACGATACCGTGGTTGTGTTTGACCGTGTGCGTGAGAACACTACCTTGTTCCCCAAGCAGAGCCTCTTTGAGACCATCAACGGTTCAATCAACCAGACCCTTGGTCGTACAATCATGACCTCAGGCTCAACACTGCTTGTGCTTGTGTCAATCTTTGTCCTCGGCGGTGATGCAATCCGTTCCTTCATCTTTGCCATGATTTTCGGTGTCATCATCGGTACTCTGGCAACCATGTTCATCGCATCTCCCGTGGCCTATCTCATCGACGCTCGTCGCGGCAAAAAACATTCAGCCAAGGTAGCCACTGCCTAAACAATCCAACATAACAAACCGGGGGAGCAGCCCGCCTATCGTGGCCCTGCTCCCCCGATTGTTTTTATCTATGTAGTTATTTTATACAACTTTTTTATCTCAAGATTGTTGTATAATTATACAACAACCACTAACTTTGCTACATGGTTAGAGAGATAATTGCATATAAGGACTATTACTGCGACTTTATGGCTAAACTTAGTGAGAAGGAGCAGATGAAAATCCGTCGAGCCTTGTTGCTTTTTTCTGACACTGAACGAGTTCCATCTCACTTCATTAAATACATTGAAGATGACATTTATGAATTTCGAGTTAACTATGGCAATAAGGAGTTTCGCATCTTCTTCATTTATGATGGTGAGCGACTGGTAATTCTATTCAACGCGTTCAGAAAGAAAACGCAAAAGACTCCCCGAGCTGAGATAAACAAAGCAAAACGTCTAAAACAAGAATATTATGAGGCCAAAAATGCAGACATATAATGTGAGCGAAGAACTTAACCGAGCTTTTGGTGCTCCCGGTAGCGAAAGTCGCAAAGACGCCGAGAATCAGGCTTGGGAAGAATACAATGCCCAAATCTTGCTTGACGCTCGCAAAGAAAGGGGTATGACTCAGTCTGAACTTGCTGAAAAGATTGGTGCTGATAAAAGCTATATATCGCGAGTGGAACGTGGACTTACTGTGCCGTCCATCTCCACATTCTACCGTATGGTATCAGCTATGGGACTTACAGTTGTTCTAAGATAAACACCAATTTAAGCATTTTTCCCAACTGTTTTCAGAATGTTTTCAGGAATCGGGAGGTTTTCCTGATTGCGAAAATGGTTGTACCTTTGTCTCAAAAGCATAACGTAAAAGAAAGTTGGGGAAAGAGTGAGTTCACTACCTAAGTCCATAATCATAATATTAGCTGTCTCGGCTATCTCTATGGCGTCCTGTTCGCGGTCAGCCTCACACCACACACGGTTGTTGGACGAGGCTGAAGAGTTGACGCAGACAAACGTTGACAGCGCAATAACCTTATTGGATGCCATTGATGCGGCTGACCTGAAAGATGACTCAATACGCGCCCGGTATCACTACCTCAGGGCCTGGGGACATCTACGCCAAAATCGCTCACTGATAGGGGATTCATTGATTGAATTTGCTCACAACTATTATAAGGGGAAAGACGTTGCGCGTGATATGCGCAGTGGCATAGCCTTTGCCTGGTACAAGTTTTGGGTTGGCGATATGCAGGGAGCCATAACTCTGCTTGACTCCCTCTCGGGATTGGAAAATGTGCCCGACACGCTGTTGACGCAGGCACTGAGGATACGTGTCGTATTAGGAACCGCCGAATACCAGGGCAAGGAACTTATTCCGTTTGCAAGGAAGCTGTCCCTAATCGAGACTGACACCCTCAGGAGGTTGGACGCCAAATATAAGCTAATCAGTGCATACGAGTATGCCGGGCAGCTGGACTCGGCTTTGACCCTTACAGACTCGTTGATAGATTTCGCGCGAACCAACCGTTTGGGCAACCAGCAATTTGTCTTTGAAATAGAACGTGCGCAGGTGTTGGGGGAAATGGGTCTCCCGGCTGAGAGCAACGCCGTTATTGACGGTATATTTGAAAAATCGGCACCGGACAACGGGGCGGCCGACTATCTGCATCTGTATTATGCCATGAACTCGCTGAATATGGGCAATCTCAACCGGGCTTCCCGGGAACTTGCCACGGCAGACAGCTTCGCCACCAAGCTGAGGGATGAGGATGATACCTATTACCGCAGCTTCAGCAACCTGTTGCATACAATGATAGAGTTTAAGCAAACCGGCAAAATGCGGTTAATCCATGTCACCGGGCTGAATAACCGCCAGCGTGAGCGCTTCAACCGCATGGAGGCATCGCAATGGGAATCAGAGCGCGGAGCCCTTGAGCAGCAGGCCCGAGCATTACAACTGCGTGCCGAGAGCCGGCAAAAGACAGTGATAATACTTGTTATCGCTCTGATAACTGTATTGGTGCTGGTCGGCGCCGGGCTGATTATCAGGCGGCGCAGGCTGCGGGAGGTCGAGAATGAGGAACGAGTGGAGGCATTAAAGAAGATGGTTGAGGAGCTGAAGACAACGCCCGCGGCTGACCGAGGGGATGCATCGGTGTTGCGCCGTGCCATGCTCCAGCAATTGGGCATCATAAAAATGGTGGCTGAGGCTCCTACCGAGCAGAACCGCCGGATGCTGCGCAAGATCTCCTCAATCGAGAGCGACACCAACGGTGAGTTGGTGAACTGGACTAACCTCTTTGAACTAATCAACAATCTGTATGGCGGTTTCTATGACAAGATGCACTCAAAGTTCGGTGACCGGCTTACCGCCAAAGAGGAACAGATAATTGTACTATTGATGGCCGGATTCTCAACAAAAGAGATTGGGGTGATTACCACGCAGACAACCGCAACCATTTATGTGCGCAAGTCATCAATTCGCAAAAAAATAGGAGTGCCTGAGAAGGAGGATATCGTGGAGTTTCTGCGTGACACCCTGTCCTGTTAAGGATGCAATAAGACCGGGAAGCGGCTTATTAAGACTTTTAAGGAGCGCGACAGTTGATTATCAGACTGTTGCGCTCCTCGGTTTTAGACTTTTGGATTTGGTGTTAAGATATGGTAAGGCCCAAATTTGCCTCAGGAAACATAAAAACCAGGCACTATGAAACAGCTTTTTTCAAAACAGGCAATTACATTACTGATTGCTATTATTGCGACACTATCGGGGCAAGGCCGTGATGTCACCGGTCGCGTATCAGGCGCGAATAACGAGCCCCTTGAATTTGTCAACGTTGTGTTATACCGAGACTCAACCTATATTGCCGGAGGGATGACAGATGCCGAGGGCAGGTTCCTCATCCCCGTAACGGATAACGAGTTGGTCAACACCGCAAGAATCTCTTTACTCGGGTATGAGACCTTGTCGGCCCCGATCCCGCCCATGGGGGGCTTGGGCGAACTAACACTCACCCCGGCAGCCGTTGCGCTTGGCGAGGTCGTGGTAAAAACCACTCGGCCAACAACCACTTTAAAGGGTAATGCCCTTGTCACAAATGTTGAGGGCAGCAGCCTGGCAATATCCGGCACGGCCAACGATGTTCTGGCCCATGTGCCGATGGTGGTTGACAACAACGGCACCCTTGAGGTCTTCGGCAAGGGTACACCGGCAATCTACATCAATGGCCGGCTGGTGAACGACATACAGGAGCTCTCGCAGCTCAATTCACAGGACATCAAGAATGTTGAAGTCATCACCAATCCGGGGGCTGCCTACGCGGCCGATGTAAAATCGGTTATACGCATACGCACCAAGCCGGCCAAAGGGGAGGGGTGGAGCGGAACCCTGCGTACCGACAACGGCTTTCAACATGACTATCGTACCGGTAACTCCATTGACCTGAAATACCGCACGGGTGGCTTTGAAGTCTTTGCCAATTACGGTTGGTGGTGGGGGTATAATTTTACCGACAGAACCGATAACATGACCACCACAACCTCATCAGGTACCTACTTCCAGAAAATCCACGCCCGGTGGAAAGAGAAGTACAATGACATGAACGGCAAAGTTGGATTCGCATGGCTTATCAATGGCCAACACAGTGTGGGAGCCTACTATCGCAGCGGCTGGAATCGCCACAGGGTGAACGGAACAATCCCGACTGAGGTATGGCAAGACGGTGCGTTGATTGAGAACATCTCAACCGGTATGAACAACCGTATGCAGGCCGTGCCGATGCACTCGGCCAACGTGTACTACAACGGCACCGTCGGGCGGCTGGGCATTGACTTCAATGCGGATTATATGTGGAATAAAAGCCGGTCAACCTCGTTCAATAATGAGATCGCACAGATTGGCACCGACCGTGAGGTCATCACTACCTCCACCGACCACCACCGCATGTTTGCCGAAAAACTGGTAGTGAGTCATCCGCTTTGGAAAGGTGAAATAAAGATAGGTGAGGAGTACACCAATACGCGCACAACCAACCTTTTTACCGCCAATATCCCCGAGGTCTCCGACGCTGACAACCGTGTGGAAGAGAGCAACATTGCAGCGTTTATCGAAGCCGGGCAGCACTTCGGCCGGTTCAGCGTTGGTGTGGGGCTGCGGTTTGAACATGTAACATATAAATATTATGAAATGGGACAGCTGCAAGATGGACAAAGTAAGACCTACAACAACCTCTTCCCCTCACTCAATATTGCCACCCAGGTCGGCAAAGTGCGCATGGGGTTGAATTATACCGACAAGACAGTGCGACCCGGCTACGGGCAGCTTGACGGTGCCGTCAGTTACATAAACCGACTGACGTATGAAGCCGGCAACCCCTACCTAAAGCCCACAAAGATGCAAACAGTGGAATATATGGCACAGTGGCGCCGGTTCTTCGCTCAGGTTTCATATACCTACTTCAAGAACGGGGTATATCACATCACCGAACCGTTCGGCCTTGATGAGGAGGCAACCATCATCCGTACCGCCAACCTTGACCGGCGTCACTATTTGCAGGCCTTTGTCGGCGGCAATTTCCAAATCGGTGCCTGGCAACCTGTGGTAAATGTCGGCGTTATGAAGCAGTGGCTTACACTCCCCGTCAACGGCGAGCCTTTTAAGATGGAGACACCCGGTTTCATGTTCCAGTGGCAGAACGCCCTACACCTGCCTCTTGACATCTGGCTGAATATTGACGGGCAGTTAATGACCCCCACGTGGGACAGCAATATAAAGCTCACAAATACCCCCTGGTACATAAATGCGAAAATCTATAAAGGCTTTTTTGATAACAGATTCAGCATCACCGTTGAGGCCAAGGACCTGTTTGACTCAGCCAAGAAAGACGCCAGGATGTGCAGCAATGCCGTGCAGATACGGCAGAAGAACTTCTCGCCGGGACGTTCGGTCATCTTCACGCTGCAGTACCGGTTCAACACCACGCGAGACCGTTATCGCGGCACGGGAGCCGGGGCGGCTGAGAAGTCTCGCTTCTGACATCACCGAGATTATACATTCAATCATGCAAGAAAGGGGGTGGGGACAACGTCGACACGGGCGTTGCCCCCATCGCCTCTCCGATAATCCATCATTCTATCGCTTGCGGGTCGGGTAGGG
>CAYMNF010000082.1:0-5822 GCA_964391735.1 uncultured Bacteroides sp.
CGCCCTCCCCGTCCGCTGCATGAAAAGATAAAGATAAGTATCGGAAGTTAAAACCAAACACCACTTTTGAACTGCACCCCAAAAGTTAGACACATAACTTTTGGGGTGCAGTTCATCCAATAGCATTCAACACGTACTCAAAATAATCTTTCGCTAAACGATAGGTCGGAGCCGGGGAACCAAAATTCCCGCGTTGGGAGGACGGGGGGATTTCTTCCGGTTGTGTCGGGGTTGTGGGGGTGACATGTTTTTGCTAAGTTTGTGGGCATTGACCGGTCAAGGTATGGCTTTAACGTTATCCCTTTTTTCAAATCCACCAGATGAAGATAGTAAAAACGTCAAATTTTATATCATGAGGTATTTTTCAGAAAATTCTCATCCGATTCGTCAATCCATGAGAATGTTATTAGTACTGCTGATAGCAGCTACCATGCCGTTTACCACAATGGCAGCCGTGAGCACGCAAACAAGGCCCTCGACTTCTAACAAGCGAACTTCTTCAGGACCTAAACTTATCGGCACAGCTGATAACGGCTTCCGTTTCTATAATGACCATACTATCAAAACCGGCGGCAGCTATCACGGCAAATGGGAAAACAGAGACGGCTATATGACATATTCAATGGAAAGTGGTGAAGGTGAAGAAATTGGCTTTATTTATCATGGCATAATATTTCAGCTCTTTTGCGGCTCGGATTTAGGGATGAGCGATTTGGTGGCCTTTAATCCTGTAACCGAGATTTTGCAAACAACAGATTATGATGGGAATACTACATCTCAATCGCTCAGAGAAATAGAATGGAATGAATACAACACCACCGGAGTGTCTTGGAAAAACACACCCGGCAATCACCGCATAGGCAAGATCGTTTTCCCGGGAAATCAATTCCCCGAGACTTACATTTTTGGAGACGGCTCATGTGAAGGGTTAGAATTAGAGTGTATTAAGGGGGATGGATATTGTCTTTTTTATGGAGGCAGAGGAGATTCTGCTCTATTGGTAGATGATTATTTTATTTGGCCCGCAGTAGATAAAGACAATAACCCCACCGTTATTGAAGATGCTTATAACTTCGTGGTAATAGAAGACTATTCCCCTGAATTAAAAGCCTTTACAGGAGTCGTTAGCGGAGAGAACCCGGACCTGCTGAAAACTTTTCCTGTCACGCCCTACCTCGTTCCCCAAAACAAGGTAAATGTAACCTGGTACGACAACCGGTAAGCTCAGCCTCCCCAATTGTCAGGCACGGAAAACCCCACTTTAATTACGCCTTAGCAGTTGTTATACATCGCATTACTCCCGGGTAAGGACTGAGGAGTATGTAAAAATCCCCGCGTTGTTTGGACGCGGGGATTTTTTGTAGGGTCTAAAATCGGGGGTTAGAGTTGGATAACCAGATAATTGGTGGTACGCCAGAAGTTGTCGGGGTTGAGGATGCGGATTACCTTGTTGCCGTTGGCCTCGGTGGCAACCTCGTATGAGCCCTGAGGTTGATCGGTAAGGATCTTGGGGTTCTTCTTGCTGTGCAAGGGGATGGTCTTTAGGGTGCGACGGTCGGCGCGGGTAAAGTATGATGCGTCAAAGTCACCTTTCAGCACCTTGGTGCTCCCCAAGAACTTCTTTGAGGTGATGTTGTGGGCCTTGAGCTCGCTGCCTGAACCGATGGCATAGTACACGGTGTTGAGCTCGTTCTGGGCGTTCTCGGCCTGCAGCTCTGCGCTCTGGCGCTCCTTCTTCTCGCTGGCAAGGTTGGTGTTCAGGGTGTCAACGGTGCTGTTCAGCGTGGTTACCTCGCGGTTGAGGTTGTCAATCTTTATATTAGCCTGGGCTAATTGGTTGGTAAGGGTCTCAATCTCGGTCTGCTGGTCAGCCAACTGGCGTTTCAGTGTCTCGATGGTCTTTACCAGATTCTCATTCTTGATGCCTGACTCGGTGAGTTTAGCCTCAAGCTGCACCAGCTTTTCGCGGCGCTCACGCAGCTTCATGCTTATAGCCACCATGTCAGCCTTGATCTGCTCCTTTTGGGTGGGAGTCTCTGAGGCTATGGCGGGAGAGGTGGCAATCTTCTCAAGTTGTTTAATCTGATACATTCCCTCGGTGACCTCGTTGATGAGAGCGAAGAGGCTATCCTGGGTTGCAAGGGCATCTTGCAGCTCAGACTGCGTCAGGTTCTGGCGCACTTCGTCGGCGTTCTCCTCAGCTTTCTTGTCACTTTTGCACGCTGCCATCGCTGCCATTACAGCTACAGTGGCAAAGAGTATAAGTTTCCTCATGATGTTTGCTGTTATTTGTGGTTTTCTAATTTTCGCGATATTTATTTTTGTGAACGCGGGGAGCATCATCAGCGGTGTCACCCCCCAACACAATAACAATCTCACCCCGCGGATTGTTGACGGTGAAGTGTTCAATCAGTTCAGAAAGTGTGCCGCGGCGTGTTTCCTCATGCAGTTTTGATATTTCGCGGCTCACCGACGCGGGCCTTTCGGGGCCGCACACCTCGGCGAGCTCGGTCAATGTGCGCACCAGGCGCAGGGGCGACTCATATATCACCGTCGTGCGCTTCTCGCGGGCAACCTCCTGCAGGCGGGTTGCGCGCCCCTTTTTTGGCGGCAAAAATCCCTCAAAGCAAAACCTGTCAGCAGGCAATCCCGACGAGACGAGGGCCGGGATAACGGCTGTAGCACCCGGCAGGGTGATAACAGGAATATCCCGCCGGCGACACTCACGTGAGAGCATGAACCCGGGGTCACTGACCCCCGGCGTGCCGGCATCGCTGACCAACGCCAGGTCCACGCCACGGCTCATCTCGTCAACCAGCTTCCCGATCTCGGCATGCTCATTGTATTTATGATGGCTGCGCAGGGGTGTGGAGATGCCGAAACGCTTCAGCAGGGGTGCCGTTGTGCGGGTATCCTCGGCCAAAATGGCGCTGACCCCCTTCAGCACCTCAATGGCGCGGGGGGTCATATCTCCCATATTGCCCACGGGGGTGGGTACAATATACAACATGCCGGGCATCAGTTGTTGAAGTGCGCCTGCACCAAGCGCATAAACTCCTTTACATCCTCATTATCGGGGTCCCAGCACAGGTCCTCCATAAAATACTGTTGGGCCTCATCGGCATCAGCCATCATGTTGATGGCATCCAGGGCCTCGTCTAACTCATCGTTGCTGTTATTGAACAGTGCGCGGCGGAAGCGGAACCTGTCGTTCAGCGTCAAGGCGTTGCGCATATCCAGGGCGCTCTTTGCCGTGGCACTGTCGGCAACGGTAAATCCCTTAGCGGGTTGAGGTTGAGGCTCGGGAAGGGGCTCCGGCTCCGGTTCGGGGATAAATTCCGTATCCGGCTCCGGCTCTGATATGGGAGCGGGGATCGGCGTGTCGGCTTCCTTGGCAGCCCGGGGCATCAGCTCAGCTAACAGGGCAATCTTTTCTCGCAAAAGGTCAAGAACCTCAGGCGGGGTTTGGTCAGCCCGCTCGCCCATCAGTGTCAGCAGCCCCTCAGCCTCAAGGGTGAGGTGCAGCATGCGGGTGCGTTCCTCTTGTGTCATATATCTCTGTGTAGTTTTATTTGCTTGTTTGGGTTGTGCCTGTCTGCGCTTTGGGGCGAATCTTGAAGATGTTGCTATGCTTGCTCATTGCAAACCACAACAGGCCCAATGCCAGGAACAGGGCAAGGATGTCACTGAAGGTCATCGACAGCCACACACCGTCAAGACCCCAAAGCCCCGGCAGGAAGAGCAGGAACGGTATCAGGAACAACAGTTGCCTTGTCAGGGACATAAAGATGGAGTATAACGGGTGCCCGATTGACTGAAAAAAGTTCTGGATAACAATCTGGCAACCCACAACCGGATATGCCACAAAGTAAATGCGGAATGCCCGCTCAGCCAACGCTATCAGGTTAGCGTCAACGGTAAACAGAGAGCAGACGGCCCCGGGGTCAAGCTCGGTAAGAATCCACCCTATGCAGGTTATCGCCACGCCCACCCATATACCCAGGCGCAGGGTGCGCTTCACACGGTCCAGGTGTCCGGCACCGTAGTTATAGCCAAGAATCGGTTGCATACCCTGGGTTACGCCGAACACAATCATCACAAAGAACATTGTGGTGCGGTTGAGGATGCCGTATGCACCCACGGCCAGGTTGCCCTGATCGCCGCCATAGTCAAGAAGCGCGCGGTTGATGAAAATCACCACCACACAGGCGCACACATTCATCAGAAATGGCGACAGACCAATGGCATATATGCGCTTTATGATCTCAAACTTCAACCACCCGCGCTCCCTCTGGAAGTGCACATAACTCTTGGATGAGCAGAAATGCCACAGCACCCATATAAAAGCCACAAACTGCCCGCAAACGGTAGCCATGGCCGCGCCGCGTATCCCCCACCCTAACTTGAAGATGAGCAGCGGGCATAGGCAGATGTTCACGGCCACCGAAATCAGTGCCGACATCATGGCCTTGCGCGGGTAGCCCGATGCACGCAACAGGTTGTTGAGGCCAATGAAGACGTATGTAACCGGGGTTGCCCACAGGATTACCTCCATAAACTCTCGCGCGTAGGGGATGGTCTCAGGGGTTGCGCCGAAGAAGTAGAGTATCGGGTCAAGAAAAATCAGCGCCAGCCCCCCGAAGACAACCGAGTTAACCACACACATGGTGAGGACGCTGTTGAGGACATCCACCGCGCGGTCATGCCGGTTCTGTCCCAGGAATATTGAGGTTATGGCCGCACCACCGGCAGCAATCAACATACAGAAGGCCACCACAAGATTCATCAACGGGAATGTGATAGCCAATCCGGCGATAGCCATGGCCCCCACACCGCGCCCAATGAAGATTGAGTCGACGATATTGTAAAGGCTCGTGGCAACCGAGGCAATAATAGCGGGCACGGAATACTCCACCAGCAGCCGCGTGATGCTGCGGTTGCCCAAATCAGTGGGTGATTGATTACCGCCCCCGGGCTTCTGTATCTGCTTTCCAGTCGTTGTCTCCATATAAATTTACCCGCCGCAAAAATACACTTTTTTCCTGTCGTTTTGCATCTGTTTGAACATTTGATGCTAATTTTGCGCAATAAAGATAATAAGATATGCCAACATCCAGCATGCCCGATGAGGGGATTTGCGCCGCCCTGTTTGACCTTGATGGCGTGATAATCGACTCTGAGGGGGAGTACACACGTTTCTGGAGCGAGATTGACCGCCTCCACCCCACCGGTATCGAAGATTTTGCCATGGTGATAAAGGGGACAGCCCTGCCCCTGATATTGCAAAACTTTGCGCCCGAGCTTCATACCCCCATCGTGGAAGCCCTGCACGCCTTTGAACAAGACCTTGAGTATGAGCCCTACCCGGGGGCGTTGCAGTTTATCTCAGCGTTGCGCCGCCGGCACATCCCCACTGCCATAGTAACCAGCAGCGATGCCGTCAAGATGGGCCACCTGTTCAACCGTCACCCACAGTTGCAACAGGCCGTGGATGTGGTCATCAACTCCTCGATGATAACCCGCTCAAAGCCCGACCCGCAAGGCTACCTGCTTGCCGCCGAGCGGTTAGGGGTTGACCCCTGCCGCTGCATCGTCTTTGAGGACTCGATCCAGGGCCTGACGGCCGGCCGCAATGCCGGGTGTGCCGTTGTGGGCATCACCACCACAAACCCTGTTGAGGTCGTGGCTGCCTTGGCTGATATCGTCAGTCCCGACCTGGCCTCCCTCACCATCGACGAGGTTTTGGCGCTGGTGGCGGAGGTTGCCGGGCGCGAGGTGTGATAAATTTGCATTGACCGCGATAATTTGATAATTTTGCCACT
>CAYMNF010000083.1:0-5411 GCA_964391735.1 uncultured Bacteroides sp.
CAATATTTCACGCTCAAAATAGTCCTGCAAAACGCAAAAAGAGTAAATTTGCGAAGAAATGAAAACCATAGGTATACTGAGCGACACACACGCACACTGGGATCCCCGCTATGCCATACACCTTGCCGGATGCGACGAAATCTGGCACGCCGGGGATATCGGATCGGTTGAAGTACTGGACCGCCTGTCGCAGTGTACCCCGGTTGTACGCGCCGTCTACGGCAATGCCGACGGTGGCGAGATACGCCGGCGCATAGGCGGCATGGAGCTGTTCGATGTTGAAGGGGCACGCGTGTTGCTCACTCACATCGGGGGCTACCCGGGACACTACGCTCGGGGGATTCCAGGGCTTCTAAACCTACACCGGCCCGACATTATGGTGTGCGGGCACAGTCACATTTTGCGTGTTATGCCCGACAAACGCCGTGGAATGTTGCACATTAACCCCGGGGCCGCAGGGGTGATGGGCTGGCAAAAGGTGCGCACCATGATTCGGCTTACTGTGGCCGAAGGCACTCCCCGATCGCTTGAGGTAATCGAGTTGGCGTAACATCGTCCACAAATTTTTTCAAAAAAAGATTCTTTTCTTCTGCTTTTCTTAGAACTAATCCCCGGGGGAGTTGTTATAAGATAAAACGAAAGACAAAAAAGAATCTGTTATGAAAAATTTGAAAACCATTTTTGCCTCAGCCATCCTCGTTATGATGGTCCCCACCTTTGCATCAGCCGACACTCCCACCGTAGCCGTTGGGGAAGATGCTGTAGCCGGATATAATAACCTTCGCGATTACTTCGCCAACCACATCGGCGAATACGCATACGAGTTCGGTCTCTTTAAAAACCCGACCGTAAAGAGTCGTCTCATCAACCTTCTGGGTGAGGAACAGTACAACTACCTTATCAACAGCGTATACCAGACCCAAACCCCTATTGAATACAACTACGGCATGTTCCATGCATCAGGCTTCCAGAAACACATGGGCGGCAACCCCGGCATGGTATGGGCCTACAATCCCCAGCTCGACGCTTTCTACGTTTATCTCAACAACAATGACAAGATACAGTTGTGGGCAGGCAGTCCCGACGGGCTTTCCAACTTCAGCCAAATCATAGGCATGGAAGGATACAAGGTTCCGGCCGAGACCTCAATGATGCCGCAGATGTTCTTCAGCAACCTGTGGGCAGCCAACCAATGAACATCCACCTCTAATTTTTAAATTACATACTATCAACGCGCGGTCGGGATTTCCCCCGGCCGCGTTTACAATTGAAAAAGAGGCTCACAACCTTTTGTTGACGAGCCTCTTTATTGATGTGTCGGGGTGAAAGGATTCGAACCTTCGACCCCCTGGTCCCAAACCAGGTGCGCTAACCGGACTGCGCTACACCCCGAAGTCGCCGCAAAGTTACATCTTTTTTGATTCAGCCACAAAAAAATAACCGTTCACCCCTATGGGGGATGTCTGAATTTTGTACTTTTGTGACAGAATTCCTTTTAAACAAAACAACCAAAAAATATTATAGAAATTATGCTAAGCGAGAAAATGCAAGCTGCCCTTAACGAGCAGATTAATGCTGAATTATGGTCAGCATATCTTTATCTGTCAATGGGTATGCAGATGGAGAATTTGGGCCAATCAGGGGTTGCCAACTGGTTTAAAATCCAGTTCAAGGAGGAGCAGGCTCATGCTGAAATCTTTATGAACTACATGAACAGCCGCGGTGCCCGCGTTATTCTGAAAGCTATCCCCGAGGTGCCCGTTGACTGGGCTACCCCGCTCGATTGCTTCAAGGCCACCCTTGACCATGAAATCAGGGTTACCGGCATGATTAACGAGCTCTTTGCTCTGGCTGAGGCTGAGCATGACTATGCCACTCGTGATCGCCTGTCATGGTTCGTCTCAGAGCAAGTTGAGGAGGAGGAAACCGCACGTGAACTCATTGACAAATTCACTATGATCGGTGACAACGGCATGGGCCTGTACATGCTCAACCAGGAGTTGGGGGCAAGGACCTACGTTGCTCCCTCAATCCTGAGTGCTGAATAACCGCTACCCGGCAGCAAACACCGCAAAATCAACGCGTCCGGCTTCGTTTCAAGGCCGGACGCGTTTTTTACATTCTCTTATTAATTCTCTTTATAAACTTATCCGGCAACAAAGGTAAGGCCGGTATGTCTCACCCTCAATACCCTGATTAAGGTATTTTGCGTGGGTAACACCAAACCGCTTTCAACCCCGCCGGTACCGACAAATAGCTATAAAGGCGGGGCAAGCAGTAATTAAGGATTGAGCAAATCAGGATTGAAAAAGTCCATGATAGCGCGGGTCTGCTCAAGGGCAGTGGTTGCGGGGCCCTTGGGGTCAAGCTCGGCTGCGCGGGTATAATCGTTTATGGCCGCGCGACGCTCGCCCAAGCGCCAAGCCATGCGTCCACGCAGAAAGAACGCATTCCCGTCGGTGGGATGCTCCTCAATCCACGTGTTCAGAAATTTCAACGCCTCGTCAATACGATTTTTCTCAATCAAGACGTTTATATGGTGTTGCAGATTCATAATTTTACTCTTAATTTTGGAAGTTGAATTTGCGCACAAACATGTGCCTCAGAATTATAACGCAAAAATAGTACATATTGATGAAACGGCGAATAAGTTTTTTGCTCTTAGCACTTATTTCGGGGATAATCGCTGCCACGGCCGCAGACCCCACAGCCACCCATTATACCGCTGCCGAGTGTCAGGGCACCTACCTCCCCTACCCTGTCTCCACCCCGGTTGCTGTCCCTGACACCCTTGAGCCGATAATGATAAATCACATCGGTCGCCACGGGGCCCGATATCTGTCATCTGACAAAAACATCAACTATCTGCGGGGTAGCCTTGAGGAGGCCCAGCGCAGCGGCGCCCTAACTGACAAAGGCCGCGCCCTGCTGTCGCTGGTTTACCGCATCACAGCCTACACAAACGGCCGGTGGGGAGCCCTTGACTCTTTAGGGGTTGCCGAGCAGGAGGGGATTGCATCACGCATGGTCAAGAACTTCCCCGGTCTGTTTGAGGGCGGAAAGATTCAGGCAATCTCCTCATACTCACCGCGGTGCATTATGTCGATGTACAGTTTTGCGCATCGCCTGTCGCGCCTCAACAACAATCTTGAGGTCTATACATCCTCCGGTCGGCAGAACTCAGCGCTTCTACGACCGTTTGATCTTGACCCCGAATACATCGAATATCGCCAAGAGGCGCCCTGGCGTGAGCCCTTGGATCGTTTGACTGAGCAATTGATGACAACCGGGCCGGTTGACCGCATCTTTACCCGTGAGTATCTGCCCAAGGATGTCAGCCGGTTTATCCTGTCAGAGTTTGTGGTGGTTGCCTCGGTTGGTGCGTTGGGCTGGCCCTGTGCCTTGGATGAGTTTTTTACGCCCGCTGAGTATAATGCTCTGTGGGCCATCCAGAATCTTGAGCACTATCTGCGCTACTCATCCTCAACCCTCACCACCGTTACCGCCGACATGGCCGCCCCGCTGCTGCTCAACCTGATTGAGACCACCGAGGAGGTTGCCACGGGACAAAGCGACATAAGGGTGCGTCTGCGATTTGGGCATGCCGAGACCCTGATGCCGCTGATGGCCCTGATGCACCTGCCCGGCGGGTACTACATGACCAACTATTTTGACACGGTGGCCATGCACTGGCGCGACTTCTACCTGGTTCCCATGGCGGCAAACCTGCAGCTTATTCTGTTGAAGAACAAACAGAACGGCAGACTATATGTGCGTCTTGACCT
Organism: uncultured Bacteroides sp.; assembly: GCA_964391735.1. Taxonomy (GTDB): domain Bacteria; phylum Bacteroidota; class Bacteroidia; order Bacteroidales; family Muribaculaceae; genus CAG-1031. Next base: position 3,786 of record CAYMNF010000083.1, read on the forward strand.
CAATGAGCAACCGATACCTCTTATCCCCGGCAATGAGCAGACAATCCTCCCCTGGCAGCAGGCAAAGGATTACCTTACCCACTGCCTTCCCCTGATTTTACAACCCTGACACTGACCCCTGACTAAACATCAAAAACATACTGAAAATGACCGCAGACAAGAACCTTGAATATATGCGCCGAGCTATAGCCCTATCCATTGAAAACGTGAGGCAAGGTGGAGGCCCGTTTGGTGCAGTGATAGTGAAAGACGGTGAAATTGTCGGTGAGGGTGTAAACCGTGTCACCCTTGACAACGACCCCACTGCGCATGCCGAGGTCTCGGCTATACGTCAGGCTGCCAAACGATTAGGCACCTTCAATCTTGAGGGTTGCATCATATACACCTCATGCGAGCCGTGCCCCATGTGCCTGGGCGCAATATATTGGGCACACCTTGACAGAATTTATTTTGGCAACACACGCTATGATGCCGCCCGCATAGGCTTTGATGACGAGTTTCTGTATCGCGAGCTCGCCCTTGAGCAAAAAGACCGCAACAAGGTGATGACCGAGCTGTTGCCCGACGAAGCACGCCGTGCCTTTGAACTGTGGGCCGCCAAAGAGGACAAAATAGAGTACTGAAAACAGCACATTACCACCAAACCGCCGTGGCCAATACCAATCTGCAAGGAGCAAAGAACGCTAAAAATGATGAGTTCTACACCCAATACCACGATATTGAGGTGGAGATGAACGCCTATCTTGAGTATAACCCCGATGTCTTCAGGGACAAGACGATATTGCTGCCATGTGACGACCCTGAGTGGAGCAACTTCACGCGCTTCTTTGCCGCGAAATTCGATGAGTTAGGCCTTAAGAAATTAATCTCGACGAGCTATGCCCCTGAGAGCAAAAAATATCTGATGGGCGGACTGTTTAGCGAGATGGAGCAGAACTCGCCGCAGTTTGATGCCGACAAATCAAAAACCCGGGGCAAAATCTTTGTGCTTGACCGCGATATCACCGGCGACGGTCGCATTGACATTGACGACCTGCAATGGGAGTACCTTGATGGCGATGGGGACTTCCGCTCGGACGAAGTCACCGCCCTGCGCGACGAGGCCGACATCATCATCACCAACCCACCTTTCTCCCTCTTCCGCGAGTTTTTCGCCTGGGTAATGCAAGCTCAAAAAAAGTTTGTCATTATATCAAATAAGAATTGTATAACATATAAGGAGGTATTTCCTTACATCAAGAATAATCAGTTATGGCTTGGGTATACCCCTATGAGCGCGGATTTGCTTTTTAATATTCCTGATGAGCTTGCGCGTGAATATCTTAAAAAGGAGAAAGAGGGAAGCAAATACAAGATTATTAACGGAAAGGTTTTAGGACGTTCATCAAGTGTTTGGTTTACGAATATTGACCACGGTCGCCGACATGAGCCGTTATCTCTTATGACAATGGAAGATAATCTTAAATATAATAAAAAACTTAAGGGGAAATCGGCATACCAACATTATGACAACTACGATGCCATAGAGGTTCCATATACCGATGCCATACCCTCAGACTATGACGGCGTGATGGGGGTACCTATCTCCTTCCTTGACAAATACAACCCGGAGCAATTCGAAATATT
>CAYMNF010000084.1:0-5398 GCA_964391735.1 uncultured Bacteroides sp.
CTTCAGTGCGGGTGATACCATTCTTTTTTGCTTCCTGAAGATGGAAGGTAAGCGAGGAATCAGTGATGCCCTGGGAAATAAGTGAGGTGATGGTGACGAGGCTACGGTCGCGTAGCGAGAGAAGATCATTGCGGCTCCATACTTCGCCGAAAAGGACATCATCATTAAGACGTGCAAACTCGGGAGCGAACTCACCGAGCTGTGTACGCCCTGCGGTCTGCACTATTTTTTGCTGTGCCATAATATTTAATGCTAAGGTCATTGTCAATGAAAGGATACAGGATCTTTTCATGTCATCAATCTTATCTTGCAAAATTTCAATAAAATCACGATTATATCGCCACAAAATTATAAAATTTTGCGCATTGACTCAATGCCGATGGCCCAAAACGTAAGGGTACCCTCCCGGTTGAGGATTTTGAAATCGGATTTATTCGCCAAACATTCGTTTGATCTGCGCTATACGCAGTTTATTATAGAGTGTTGTTTGCGGAGAGGTAGGGCCCAATAAATCAAATCCATGGAAAACGCCCGGGATGACATGAAGTTCGGTGTTAACTCCCGCACAGGTTAGGCGGGCAGTATAGTTTAGACAGGACATGCAGAACAGGTCAAGAGTTCCGACGGCGATAAATGCCGGTGGCAGATTTGTGAGGTCCGTGGCGAGTGATGCCGAATAATAGGGAAGTTCCTCTTTGGGCAACTTCTGATTATCAAGCAGTGTGTCCCAACCGAGACGGTTATAAGCGGGTGTCCACACAAGCTGACCGGCGTAAGGGTCGGGCATGGGATCTTTGTCGGTGCCGGTTCGGCAGTCAAGCATAGGATAGGTTAAGGCCTGGCCGCACAGGGTTACACGTCCGTGGTCACGATTGTAGAGAGCAAGGCGTGCAGCAAGGCCACCGCCGGTGCTTTCGCCTAATATGACAATGCGCCCGGGGTCAGCGCCGTATTCCGAGGCGTGGTCGTGAATATATTCGAGGCCTGAATAAGCATCATGCAAATCAGCCGGGAAAGGTGCCTGCGTAGCCAAGCGATAGTTGACGCTTACCAAAATCGCCTGCAAGCCGTTGGTAAGAACTTCAGGTGGAGTTGCCATGGTGTTGGCGTCGCCCATCAGGTAGCCTCCGCCATGCATAAAATACAATATGGGCAGCGGCCCTTTGCGGGTCAGTTCAGTAGGACGCCAGATATAGAGGTCAATATTATTGCCATCCATGCCTGTGATTGTTACCTTTTGCGAGCCGGGAAGTTTTTGACTTTCGCCTATCATGCTCACGTAGGGATTCTTGTCAAATGGTAACTGACAAGCCTCAAATATCTTGTCCAGGATAGGTAGCTGATATTCCTTAGCTACCAGACGTTTTGATGTGAACTCTTCTGCCATATCTGTTAAGTGTTGAAGTTTTCGGATTGTTGTTTCTACTTATCAACCTCTCAGAAAGCAGTTTAGTTCTGCACTAATCCATGAAGTCCCAAAACGGGCTATATTATTCACGTTTTGTGCTATTGCGGGTGAACTCTAAATGATGCGGGCCAACCGTGTTCCTGAGATAGAACCCTTCATTATATCGTGGAGAAAAAGGTCATACTCACCAAGATTGCGACCCAAGGCCTCCTCAGCACTGTCAGCGTTTATGTGTAATTTATGAACCCACAAATACCTGATTTTACTGCCAATAAGTGGCTCGAGGCTATAGCGCAACGTGACTTTTGAGGGAATCACCGGTCGAGCCCGGAATGGCCACAAGAGTGTTCGGTGGTCTCAGCCTCAATGGTGGCATGAGAGATTCCGGAGTCAGTCAAAGCCTTCCTTACCTCCTCTATAGCCCCGTCAATAAGGTCAGGGGTTTCAACCAAGATGTGAACAGTTAAGGCATTCTCTGTAGTGCTCATGGCCCATATATGCAGATGATGGAACGACTTTACCACAGGCACTGACATTATGGCTGCCTCAATGGAGTCGGTATCCAAATCCTCAGGCACGCCATCAAGCACCAGACGGAGACTTTGACGCAGAAGCGACCACGACCCGAACGCAATCATGACGGCAATCACAATTCCGACAGCAGGGTCAATCCAAGTAAGGTTAGTGAAACTTATCACAATGCCGGAAATCACCACACCTACCGATACAAGTGTATCTGCAAGCATGTGCATGAAGGCACCCTTGACATTGAGGTCCTTCCGGCTATGCCTCATCAGCATCCATGCAGTGACCCCATTGACAATTACTCCGGCCCCGGCAACCCATGCAATCTCACCACCGTTGACCGGTGCAGGATGCAGAAGACGTCCCACTGATTCAATGATAATGAAAATGACGGCAACGTACAATATGACCGCATTGATAAGTGATGCGCCAATAGTGGCTTTTCCATACCCGTATGTATAGTGGGGATTAGCCGGGCGTTTTGCGGCTTTAAAAGCCAAAAGGGCTATCAGTAGTGAAGCTACGTCACTGAGGTTATGGCCGGCATCACTCAACAACCCCATTGAGCCGTTAGCAAAACCAAAAATTGCTTCAAGAATCACATATCCCAGGTTCAGAGCTATAGCCCAATAGAATACACTCTTCAGTTTGCCGTCGTCAGTCGTTAGCCGGTGTGCATCGTGATGGTGATCGTGGTGGTGATTATGGTGGTGATGTGTAGTAGGTTCGCTCATCTTATTATCTCTAATTTTGTGCAAAGTAACGAAATTTTCAGTTTCGCGTTTGCTTAATGTTCAGATAATATTTTTGAAACAATTATGAGCGTCCTTTGCCTACACAATCAAATATTTCAGAAAAATGGAAATCTTATTCTTATGCATTCCCATTTTTCTGTTTCCTCCGGCTATTTGCGACTTGACGGTGGGCGTGAGCAATTTTTCCGGTACTCGTAGAGGGGAGGTGACCTTAGCGACCGGTGGCCTGCAGGTAAGTGAGTTTTTTAAGTTGGAACTGACCGTAGGCGTCAATGAATTTGTCTTGTGCCTGCCGGTAAAGGGTCTGGGCGTTGAGCAGGTCGGTGATGGTGGTGGTACCGGCTTGATAGAAATTTTGGTTAAGGCGCAGATTCTCGGCAGCCTGTTGAATTGACTCCTTGGCTATGTCCATTTGCTTGTAGGAGGTGCCAAGGTCATTCCAGGCGTTGGTCATGGCTATCATGAGCAACTGTGAATTATCTTCAAGTTGGGTGCGGGCAATCTGCGTCTCAAGTTTCTTCTTTTTCATGTTGCTGGAGCCTCCCCACCAGTCGGTGAGAGGTATGTTCACGGTGACGTAGACGTTGGCAAACGTGTGGCCTTGGTCAAGCAGATGCTCGTAGTTGTAGCTTGCACCGACAGCAACCATCGGGAGGTTGCTGCCCAAGGCCATTTTCTGCTCATACTCCTTGGCCTTGACATTCTGTGTAAGGAGAGCGTGACCGACGGTCTGCCCGAGGCAATCTTCAGGATTGCGATAGATTTCCTGCGGGAAATCAGGCAACTCCCCTACCCTTATGTCATAGGCAACGTCAACTGAGCCCGTGGTCCCTTTACCGACATATTGCGATAGCAACATGCGCATCACCGAAATACCGTTGTCGAGCTCGGTCCTTGCCACGAGCATCTCATTGCGCTTAAGCTTAACCTCAAGCAGGTCGTTGACTGTGGTGATGCCGGCATCAACGTAGCTTTGCACTTGTGTGGTGAGAGTGTCAAGCATCCCTATCACCCCGTCAAGCGTCTGATGCTTGGAGTGTAGCGACACCAGTTGCCAGTAGTATTGCTCAACATCGTGGCGCACCTCATCAGCGGTTTGGCGCATCTGCAGGCGGCTCACCTCCTCGCCGACATGAGCCAGGCGATTGCCGTTGACGATGCGGCCGCCGAGGAAAATGGGCTGAAGAAGGTTGATCCCGGCCACAGACCCTTTCTTGAGCATACTCAGCTTATAGTCCATATCCGGTAGATCAAGACCAAGCATAGAAAGGGGTAAGGTAAAATTATGCTGTAGCATGCCGTGATTGGCGGTGAAAGCCGCTCCGCTTATGCTCACCGAGGGGAAATAGTTGGTAAAGGCCTCCTTGGACGTCTCTTGCGAGGCTTGCACTGTATAGGAGGCTGTGCGCATACGGGCATTGTTTTCCAGAGCCAGCTTCACACATTCATCGAGCGTGAGTTGCTGGGCTGTGGCCGTCACCGACATTGCCACGGCTACCGCTATGCTTAGTATCTTTTTCATTTTGATGCTTGTTTTTTTTGTTTTTTCTCCATCATTTTCCAATAGAGCACGGGTATTACAGTGACGATGAAGAAGAATGTGATGATGGTACCCCAGAAAATCACCGTACCCATGGGGCGCCACAACTGTGTGCCTGTCAGAACCATGGGTACCACACCCATTGAGGCTGCCGCCGAGGTGAGGAATATGGGGCGCATACGGCGTTCGGCACTATGGAAGATGGCCTCCTTGACCGTCATTCCCTCAGAACGCTGCAGCTCCTCGGCATAGTCAATCATGATGATGACGTTGCGCACGAGGATACCCATCAGTGAGATGAAGCCGAGCGTACAGGTCAGGGAGAGCACCTCGTTCTGGATAGCCAGACCGATACCCGCACCCGGGACACAGAACACTATGCAAAGGAGCATAAAAGCAGCCGTTGCGACATTTTTGTAATGCGACAGAAGGATAAAGAAAATAATAACCACAGCCATCAGCAGGGCCGAGATAATCGGCGGCCACATCTCGAGCGACTGGCTGTAGTCCCCTCCATAGTCAAGGGTAACGCCTTCAGGGAGCGTAATCTTCTCCAGTTTCTTTTGCAAAATTGAAGTGACTGAGAGAGGGTATTTGTTACGCTCCACCTCTGAAGTGATTGTGAGGCATGGCAAGCCGTTGCGATGCGACAGCTGTCCGTAATGCCAGGTTGGCACCACATCGGCCATCTGTCTCAGGGGAGCTGACGAGAGACCCATGACGGGCAGTAACTCATTACGCAGTTGGTTGACGTCAGAGCGCTCAGAGGTAGGCGTGCGCAACACTACAGGCGTGGAGTATGTGCCGTCCCACAAGGTAGCCACAGGGACGCCGCTGTTGGTGTAGCGCATGGCAAGGTTGGCCTCAAGCATGAAATCGCTCATACCAAGCCGTGACATTGTGGTGAAATCGGGGACGACCTGTGCCGCCACCAGGGGTGAATTGAGGCTGCTTGTGACGAGATTGAGCTCGGGGATTGAGCGCATGACGGCCATGACGGTATCAGATGCGGCCTGGAGTTTGGCATAGTCGTCGCCAATGAGGCGCACCTCAACCGGGTAGGCAGAGTTGGAGTATGAAAGTTGTTTGAATCGCACCTTGGCCTCAGGTATATACCCGGTCCGTGGATGAAAAGCATCTCTGTTTCAAAAGGGAGCAGCACTGTTAAAA
>CAYMNF010000085.1:0-4790 GCA_964391735.1 uncultured Bacteroides sp.
CCACCTTTGCTGTAGGGCTGAAGCAGGTCGATAACCTTGATACCGGTATAGAGAATCTCGGTTGAGATGGTAAGGTCATCAAACTTGGGTGCGGGCTGGTGTATTGAGCGCAAATCGGTACGCTGCAAAGCCGGCAGACGGTCAATGGCGTTGCCGATAACATTCAGCAGGCGTCCCTTTACCTGGTCGCCGGTAGGCACCGCAATGGGTCGGCCCAAATTCTCGACCTGCATGCCGCGCTGCAACCCGTCGGTACTCTCCATGGCCACACAGCGCACGGTGTCCTCACCGATATGCTGTTCAACCTCGAGGATTAGCTCAGTGTTGTCAGCGGTTTCGCCGGCCGGCCGATTAATCTTCAAGGCCGTGTAGATGGGGGGTATCTCGTTGTCCTCGCCTTCAAAAATAACGTCCACAACGGGGCCTATCACCTGCGCAATTTTTCCGTATTTGTTGTCGCTCATTGTTTTGGCTGATATATTTCTGTTTGCTTTGGGATTTTTCCTTGTTATATCTCTTTCAATCAAAGGTACCAGTTAAAGGTAATGGTCAGAACCATCAACACCAGATTGAACAGGCACACCGGCATCAGGTATTTCCACTCAAGGGTCAGCAACTGGTCGATACGCAAGCGGGGGAATGTCCACTTAAACCAGATGATGATGAATGAGATCACCACGCACTTGCCCAGGAACCAGATGATGCCCGGGATAACGTCCATGACAGCGTTGAAGCCCTCCCAGCCGGGGATGTGGAATGGCATCCATCCACCCAGGAACAGCAGCGAGGCCACGCCTGAGACGATGAACAGGTTCAAATACTCGGCCAGGTAGAAGAAGCCGAAGTGGATACCTGAATACTCGGTATGGTAACCGGCTGTCAGCTCACTCTCGGCCTCGGGAAGGTCAAACGGACCACGGTTGGTCTCGGCGGTACCGGCAATCAGGTAAACGACAAAGGCGATGATTGCGGGGAAGTGTCCCGAGAAGAGGAACCACAGGCGCTCTTGCTTGAGGCAGATCTGCTCAACAGACATTGTGCCGGCCAAGGCCACCATGGTTACCATGCAGAGGCCTATAGATATCTCATAACTAACCATCTGAGCACCTGAGCGCATAGCACCCACAAGGGTGAACTTGTTGTTTGATGACCAACCGGCCAGCAAGATACCCAGCACGCCGATTGATGAAACGGCTATCAGGAAGAAGATGCCCACATTGAAGTCCAGCACCTGCATACCGTTGCCCCAGGGGAGCACCGAGAATGCCAGCATTGAGGCCAATATAACCAGATACGGCGCCAATGCAAAGAGGAACTTGTCAACATTCTTCAGTTCAATCAACTCCTTGATGAGAATCTTGAACATGTCGGCAAACGGTTGCAGCACACCGCACACGCCCACACGGTTGGGGCCGAGACGGCACTGGAAAGCCGCGCAGACCTTACGCTCGAACCATATATAGAACAGTGCCAGCAAGGCGTATGCCAACAACAGGGCGATACCGATGCCCAGGCATTCAAACACTATAGCGAGCCACTCAGGCACAAACGACGTCAAGCCGGTGTGTATCCATTCTGTGACTACTGTGAAATCATACATATAGGTTAATTCTGTGTGATGAATTTTCTACTACTTATCTGCTCTTTCTCTTTAACCTCTCAGGGGGGGGTGTTAACGGTCCATATCGGGGACGATGTAGTCCAATGAACCACCGATGGTTATGAGGTCGGCAATCTTTTGTCCGCGCGTCAGGTGGTCCACCACTGCGGCAAGCGTCAGCGAGGGGGGAACCAACTTCAGGCGATAGGGATTGGTGGTGCCATCGCTCTCGAGGTATACGCCGAAGGTGCCGCGGCAACCTTCAACCTCCTGGAACCATTGTCCGGCGGGTATCTTGATGACCTTGGGCACTTTTGCACAATACTCTCCCTCGGGGATATTGTCAATGAGTTGCTCGATGATGCGGGCTGACTGGGTCATCTCGTCAATGCGAACTTTCCAACGTGCCATTGAGTCACCCTCGGTGCGCACAACCTCCTCAAAGTCAAGTTCGGGATAGATGCTGTAGGGGCGGGTCTTGCGCACATCGCAGGCCCAGTTGCTGGCGCGACCTGAGGGGCCGCTCACAGCCCATGAAATGGCCTCCTCACGGCTCAGCACGCCAACGCCCTCAAGGCGCTGCTCGGCAATAACGTTGCCGGTGAATATCTTGTGGTACTCCTTGATGTTCTTGGGCAATACGGCAAGCAGGGCTTTAACATCCTTCACAAAGTCAGGGTCCAGGTCCTGCATCACACCGCCAATGCACTCATAGTTAAATGTCATGCGGGCGCCACAGGTTTTCTCCATGATGTCCAGAATCTGCTCACGCACCCTCAGGGTGTAGAACAGCATAGTGGTGGCACCAAGGTCCATGCAGTATGTGCCGGCAAACAGACAGTGGCTGGCAATGCGGCTGAGCTCATCCATCAGCACGCGTATTACCTGTGCACGACGGGGAACCTCGATGCCCAAAGCCTTCTCGTATGTCATTGCAAGACAGTGGTGATAGTGATGTCCCGAGAAGTAGTCCATCCTGTCCATGAAGTGGAGAGTCTGGGGATATGTCAGTCCCTCACATATCTTTTCTATACCGCGATGTATATAACCCATATATACATCAATCTTCTTGACCTCCTCGCCGTTGAGGGCGGTGCGGAAGCGCAACACGCCGTGGGTGGCGGGGTGCTGCGGGCCTATGTTCACCACATAGTCGCTCTCCTCAAACATGCGGGGCTGCAGGTGCTCGATTTTGCCATCGGGCCCTTCAACCCAGCTGTCGGTGAAGTCGCTTTGGCGTTCGTTCACCATTGACACGGGGTTGAGGTTGGGGTCGGCGTCATAGTCCTTACGCAAGGGGAAGCCCTTCCAGTCAATGTTCAGGAACAGGCGGCGCATGTCGGGATTGTTCAGGAAGATGATGCCAAAGAAGTCATAAACCTCCCTCTCGAAAATCCCGGCGATACCCCAAAGGTCGCTGATAGAATGTATAAAGGGTTTCTGACGGTCTCCGGTGGCCATAACCTTTACGGCGATGGAACGGGCATGGCTTGTAGATGTCAGATAATATATACATCCCAGGCCTTCCTCTTTCCAATCCATACCCACGATTGTAACCAAGAAGTCGAAAGCCAGCTCAGGCTCATCCCTGAGGGTTTTGGCAATCTCATGCCACTGCTTATCGGCAACGGTGATGCGGGTAGTGCCGTCGCTCAAGGTGTCAAAAACGGCCGTGGGGTCAAGTTTCAGTATGCTTTGCTGCAGGTCAGCCATATTGTTTCAATACTTGGTAATCAGATTGTATAAGGGGGTTAGCATCAGTCGTCCACGCCGGGAATGGGGTGCTCAGCCAGGAACTCTTTCTGTTTTTCCTGACGGTTTTTCCCGCCAAAGAATTTCTCAACCTTAATCTTGCGGGACAGCTGCATTATGCCGTAAATCATAGCCTCGGGGCGCGGGGGACAACCGGGGACAAAAACGTCAACGGGGACAATGTCCTCAATGCCCTTTGCCACGTGGTAGCTTTTGCGGAAGGGGCCGCCTGAGATTGCGCATGAGCCGCAAGCAATCACGTATTTAGGTTCAGCCAGCTGGTCATACAAGCGGCGGAACACGGGCACCATGCGGTGGACGATGGTACCGGCGACCATCATGAAGTCAGCCTGTCGCGGCGAGGCACGTGCCACTTCCCAGCCGAAACGCGCCATGTCATAGCGCGCGGCCCCGAGCGATACAAATTCTATACCGCAGCAACTGGTGGCGAAGGTGAGGGGCCAGAGGGAGTTAGACCGCCCCCAGTTGATAAGTTTGTCAAGCGAGCCAACAATCACGTTTGTGCCGTTAGCACGCAGTTCCTCAACAAGTTTCTCAATATACTCGTTGTCTTTCCATGCCTCGTAGGGCATTGATTTGGTCGTTACTTCCATTCAAGTGCGCCTTTACGCCAGGCATAAACCAGGCCCAGTACAATGATTGAAAAAAAGATTGCGATGCAGAGCAGTCCCTGCAGCCCAAGGTCACGCATACGCACTGCCCACGGGTACAAGAAAACAGTCTCGACATCAAACATCAGGAACAGGATGGCAAACAGGTAATAGCCTACCTTGAACTGCACCTGAGAACTGCCTCGCGTGGGGACACCGCACTCATACGGTTCACCCTTCTGCGCATTGTAGCTACGCGGAGAAATAAGCTTGGCAATAAACATTGCCAGGAAAACCAAGCCCACACCGGTGAGTGCGGCGGTTACTGCCAATGTAACGTTTTGAATGGTCAAAGCCAACATAAAAGGTTGATATACAGTATTTTGATTTTCGGTAAAAAGAGATACTGCGCTCCCAACGGCGCAAATTTTCTGCAAATATAGTACAATTCCCTCAATCAACAACAAAATTTCAATTTAAAACCCGGCTTTACATCCCGCGCCGGCCTCTTTTATTACCTGATGGATAACAGTGGGGAAGTGTTTTTGCTCAAGGATATGAATCTTGTCCTCAACAGTCTCAACGGTGTCGGTGGGCGTCAAAGGGGTGGTTGCGCGGAAAATCACCTCACCCTCATCAAAACGCTCATTAACATAATGTATGGTAATGCCGGTTTCCGACTCCCCGGCAGCCACGACGGCCCGGTGAACGTTTTCGCCGTACATCCCCTTGCCGCCATATTTGGGCAATAGCGCGGGGTGGATGTTGATGATGCGGCGCGGATAACGCTCAACCAACCATGCCGGCACAAGCAAGAGGAAACCGGC
>CAYMNF010000086.1:0-4656 GCA_964391735.1 uncultured Bacteroides sp.
TGATCAAGAGGTTGCAGAACATTGTCCCGGCATACTCCACAGGAAATCCGGTGACCAAAGTGAAAAGCCAGCCTATAAAAATCAGAATCAGGGTCGAAAGAATCAGGCATACAGATGCGCTCACCAAAGGTTTCTGTCCCTCGTTAAGTCTGAAAATAAGCAGATAATTGCAAAAAACCAGAAAATATATGGGTATGAAATTGTAAGCGATACTAAGAAGGGTTTCCTCAAAGGAAAACGGAAACGGGGCGCCAAACCTCATCCAGCAATAGAACACCTCAAAGAACACCGCATAGATTGCAGCCCCTACTGACAGGCGTAGGAATGTTCTCATAAAGGCTCTGTTTTTCGGCAGGAGATAAAAAGGGAAATCCAAATTAGTTTGTGAAATTTTATAATACTGCAAAAATTTCCACAATCGCCTTCGGGAGATTATTGTGACATCGCCTCGGTGATACGGGTGCCATTGAAGCTTCGTGGCGTCGTCAGCCTGAAAGTTGTTAGAAATTTATGCCGATTTTCATGCTGAAGGTGTCGGTCGTGCCTGAGTGTTTGGGAGTCCAGAAGTGGCCGAGATAACCGACTCCGGCGTAGTATTTGCCGAACTTAAAGCCAACCATAGGGCTGAGAAGAAAGGCTCCGCAAGAGGTGTCGCCGGTGTTGATCTCATAGCCGGCATCCATTGAGCAGAAAAACTTGTAGCGGCCCAATAGCGTTGTCACCTCGCAACGCGCAAAGAGGGGTATGAGGGGGTCGTGTTCAAAGTTCCACCTTTCGGTGATACCGGCACCAACACCTACATTAACCACCCGGTGTACTGCCGTTGTCACACCTCCCTGCAGGTTGAAGGCGGTCCAATCCTTACCGGCCTGTATTGGCTGAAACTCAGCAAATGGAGTGATGGCTCGGGACGAGAATACGCTCAATGTCATGAGCGCAAACATAATCAAGTATTTTTTCATATTCAGTTAAAACAGTGAGTTCACTATATCAACGCGGGGGCCGCTGAAAATATTGTCAGACCCTCTATCTCACGGTACCTTATTAGGTTGAATGTATATCCAAACGGTAGAGTTGGGAGTCGCGGTCGGGGTAACGGTATGATGTGGGAATCTCAGACATGGAGACGCGGCGGAATCCCGCACGCTCATAGAATGCGTGGGACTTGGTAGCAACCGAGGGGGTGTCGAGAATGATGTGGCTGTATCAGATCTCTTTCCCAAATCTCATTCCTCCCGACACTATTCTTGGGCGTTGATGAAGTTTTCAACGCTGTGTTTGGTGGAGTGGAAATGCGTTAACTCATACTCGGCGATGCCGTTAATGTAGAAAGGGTCTTCTTGATAGATTCTCAGGGCCTCATCGGCATCATTGGTGTTGCAGAGGATTATGCCGCCGTTGCGTGGGTCTTGGGGGCCCGATGCTACAAATTTCCCTTTTTTGTAATATACGTCCAAAAAATCACGGTGAGCCTGCAGAAATTTTTCAACCTCGGCCAACGGTTTCTTATAAATAACTTTGAATATAAACATGGCATAATAGATTTCCACAAAAATACAAAATTTATGCACTTGGAGGATCTTGTTAAAAGAGCTTTAAGATAATATTAACAATTTATATTATATCTTTGTAGAAATCAGATCTTACGAAAAATATTAGTGAAAAATTTACAAGATAAGTGCCGGGGCTCACTTATAGGCGGAGCCGTTGGCGATGCACTCGGTTATGCCGTTGAGTTTGACTCTCTGCAAAGAATCCTCCGTAAGTATGGAGAGAGTGGTATCTCAGAGTATGAATTGGAGGACGGCGTTGCGGTCTTCTCTGACGATACCCAGATGTCGCTCTTTACTGCTGCCGGGCTGCTTGCAGGATCGGCGCGAGATAATGATGATACCGATCTTTTATTAGCAGAAATTAAAGTAGCTTACCTGGACTGGTACGTGACGCAAACCATGCAGCGAACTGCGACAAAGCGTGGGTGGTTAATGCATATTGGCAGGCTGTGGCAACGGCGTGCGCCGGGAAATACCTGTCTATCATCGTTGAGTATGCTTGCAAAAGATAGCAGTCAACAGGTTGTAAATGACTCAAAGGGTTGCGGAGGTGTGATGCGGGTGGCCCCAATCGGCATTTATGCAGCGGTCCACAGCGATAAGATGGATTTGCTGAAATGTGGGCTGTTGGCAGGGGCTGCCGCAGAGCTGACCCACGGGCATCCTCTCAGCACATTTGCCTCCATGGCTTTTGCAATGATCGTATCGGAATGTATCCTTGAAGAAAATATTGATCAACAGCAATTTAGATACATTGTTATTGAACGGGTATTCAATTTACTCCAAAATCATTTTGCGGGTAGCAAGGACCTGCTGCTACTGAAAACGCAAATTGTTAATGCCCTTGAGCTTGCTGTGTCGGATATCTGTGATGCAGATTGTATCCGCCGGTTAGGAGAAGGTTGGGTAGGGGATGAAGCTCTTGCCATTGCCCTGTTCTCGGTCATGAGGTACATAAATGATTTCAGCAAGTGTATTGTCTGCGCAGTGAACCACGATGGCGACAGCGACTCGACTGGCGCAATTGCCGGCAATATCATCGGCGCTATCCTGGGGTATAATATGATACCCGAGCGATTCCTTAAAGATCTTGAGCTGAAGGATTTGCTGCTTTCTATGGCTGACGATTTATGTGGAAAATCTGTTACCGGGCAATTCAAGGCCCGTTACATTGACGGGCTACCCGTGGGTGTGCCCGCCGAGCTGTTAATCCCCTGACATTGTTGTCCTGATTTTTATCGGTCTTTTTTGCAAAATGCTTTAACTCTCAACATTTGTTGACGGTTATTATCCTCTATTGCCCCATCTTTGCATCAAACAACGCCATTACAGTTCTATGAGAGCCTTAAGTACCATAATCCTCATCGTTGTCATGTTTGCGGTGGTCGGTTGCACACAGAGCAGGGGCGTGGGTTGCGAATTGAGCCTGCCGGGGAAATCAGAAACTTCACTGCCAAGAACAGAGAATCGCGAATTTAAGGAGACAATACTATTAGAGACAAATATGATTGGAGCGGGGGAGGTTGATGGAGAAAGAGTTTCAAAGCTTATGCGGAAGTTTCCCGACAGCAAACTCTTCTCCATCCCTCCCGAACTATCCCTCGGAGACTTATTGGAGACTTTCCATCCCGAGAGGCCAATTATTGGATTATGCCATTCAGTTTGTGATATTTTCCACTCCCTGACTGGCGTCATCCACCAATTCTGCTCATCCTTGTTCCCCCAAAAAACAACGCGACCCCAAGGTTAATATAAACCTCTGGGTCGCAGTATTAGATTGGCAGAGCCTTAAGTGTTTGGTCAGTCGCGGTCAACCCGCACAAACACCCCTTCAGTATCAAAGTGGAGGTCGATGGTTGATGTCAGTTCTACTTCATAACCTCGTTTATCTCGGCTGATTTCATTGACACCTTGTCCAGGATAGTTTTCAGCGATATAGCTGTCGATTGACGATGGATAGAAACCACTCGGAACAGTTTTACCCGGCGTGGCATCCACGTCTTTCCAATTACCCGCTTTGTCAAAGTCAATTGTGGTACCGTCTGTCAGCGTCACGTCATACTCATCCTTGTCCTTGACGGTATTGAGAATGGTTGCCGAGGGGAAATAGGTTGAGATAAAAGTCTTTGCTTGCTCAGGCAACTTATCGGGCGAGATCAAATCGTTGTCATCATCTGAGCAACTCATTGCACCAAGGCCAAGCACAACAGCAAACATCAGGGAGAAAAGTTTTGTAAAATTCTTCATAATAAATTTCTATTAGATAAATACTTAAATTCTTTAAAGTACAACCTTTCTCTCCCACAAAAAGTTGTACGGATAATTACAAAAAATTGTTAAATAGAGATTTGAAAATCAGGCTTTTTAATCAAAACGGATTTTATAATTATTCTATACCTTGCTTTTTCTGTAAAACTTTGTTTATATAATCCACCATGGCCGCGGGATTCTTACAGCCGAGCACATATTTCTTGCCGTTCTTCAGCGTCACTAAAAAACAATCAGACGCTTTGCCGTAGAAAGCATAATATTTGCCAATATCCCTCTCCTTGAATAAGCCCCAATAACCCACAAATCCCCCTGATGCCCAAATCCTTATCGCACCCATTGTCGGCTGGAAAAGGGAGACACTCTCAACCTCAGTCATCGGGATTTTCCGCTTCCTGAGAATACTCCCCATCACAATATCTTGCGGGTCAGCCTTGATGTACAGGGCACCAAAAAACAGGGTAATGACCAACAGCACCAGATAAAGAACCAGCATAGTTATAAAAGCCGGCCACTCATTAACAGTGAGCACGCAACCGAAAAACATCCCCACACATAAAACTGCCGTCAAGACGACAGCAAACCGGCTAAGCGCAATACGAGATCTCATAATACCCTTCCCAAATTAATTTCTTACCCGCTAAGGTAACCAAAATATCCATTTCCCCCAACCCCTCACAGTAACATCCACGTTGCATCTCCTCCTTAGTCTTTATAGCCTACAAGTTGCCTTGGTACGACTCCTTCAGTGCCTCAGCAAATATATATGTGTGACAACGTAATTCAGGCTGTAACCACCTTTTTATCGGTGAATTACAGCCTGAAATTAGGGTTT
>CAYMNF010000087.1:0-4515 GCA_964391735.1 uncultured Bacteroides sp.
CCCAAGCCCCAGCCTACAATACCATTCTCGTTGCCTACCACAACCATTGCTGCGAAGGTGAAAGTGCGGCCACCCTTGGTAACTTTGGTGACACGGTTTATGGCTACCAAGCGATCCTTAAGGTCAAGGTCATTGGTGCTCTTTACTCTGTTGAATTTCGTTGCCATTGTCAGGGTCAGAATTTGAGGCCTGCCTCGCGGGCTGCATCGGCCAGTGATTTAACACGACCGTGGAAAAGATAACCGTTGCGGTCAAATACCACCTCGGTGATGCCGGCCTCGAGGGCCTTGGCGGCCACAGCCTTGCCCACTTGGGCGGCGGTGTCGATTTTGGGGCCGTTGGCCTCGATGCCGCGCGATGATGCGCTGATGAGGGTCTTGCCCTGCTGGTCGTCAACAAGCTGTACGTAGATCTGCTTGTTTGAACGGAAGACGGTCATGCGGGGACGTGCGGCGGTGCCACTGACGCGTCCACGGATGCGTGTCTTTATTTTTAAGCGACGTTCTGTCTTTGTTTTCATTTTTTGGAACTTTGCGTTTCTTTGTTTGCCTTGGTGAGGGGTCTTTCTCGGCGGGGGTATCCCCCGGTGTTCTCCTCAACCATATTTGTGTTACCCGTGCTTGTGCCCGGGGAATCATCTGTGTCCGGCTGTAACTGTCAGGCGCGTTTATTTAGCGCTTGCGCTCTTACCGGATTTGCGACGAATAACCTCACCGACAAATTTGATACCTTTACCTTTGTAGGGCTCAGGTTTGCGCAGTGAACGTATCTTGGCGCATACCTGGCCAAGGAGTTGCTTGTCGTCGCTCTCAAGGATGATGATGGGGTTTTTGTTGCGCTCGCTCTTTACCTCAACTTTCACCTCGGCGGGGAGCTTCAGGTAAATGGCGTGAGAATAACCCAGGGAGAGTTCAAGAACCTGCCCTGTGGCGTTGGCGCGATAACCCACACCCACAAGTTCCATTTCTTTGCGATAGCCGGTTGACACACCCTCAACCATGTTGTGGATGAGTGCGCGATACAGGCCGTGCATTGCGCGGTGCTGACGTTCGTCGTCAGGACGCGTTACGATGATGTGACCGTCAACCACCTCAACGGCGATATCGGGGTTCACGCTCTGGCTGAGGGTACCTTTGGGGCCCTTAACCTCTACTACATTATCTTTGCTAATGTTCACCGTCACCCCGGCGGGGAGTGCTATCGGTGCCTTTCCTATTCGTGACATCTGTTTTCCTCTTTTTGGTAGTGAAACCTTGGGTTAGTAAACATAGCAAAGAACTTCGCCGCCAATCTGCTCGCGAGCAGCCTGTTTGTTGGTCATCACGCCCTTGCTGGTTGAGAGAATGGCAATGCCAAGGCCGTTGAGCACACGGGGCATTTCTTTGTAGCCGGTGTACTGGCGCAGGCCGGGACGTGATACACGTTTCAGGTTCTTGATGGCGTTAACTTTGTCAACGGGATCATATTTCAGAGCTATCTTGATAATGCCCTGGGGATTGTCACCCTCCTCAAATTTGTAATTGAGGATGTAACCCTGATCAAAGAGAATCTTTGTAATCTCTTTTTTGATGTTTGACGCGGGCACTTCCACAACACGGTGGTTAGCCTTGATGGCGTTGCGCAGACGCGTCAGGTAATCTGCAATGGGGTCAGTCATTGTTTTGTTTAATTGTTTAAATTAATCAGGCTACGGGTCTCCGGTTCCACTGCGGGCCTGGGACCCCCGCTTGACAATATTTAGACTATGCGCTCTTTACGCGGTGTGCCTTGGCGTTGTGCGCCGGGCAGCCGGCCACGGGTCACTGAGGCCCGTCTGTCGTCCCCGCCGGGTGCGCTTCAACCGGCTCGGGGCTTCCCGGCCAAATGCCGGGTCGTCAAGTTCCCACACCCATACAGGGGGGGAAAGTTATCATTTCACTGAGCATTCCTCTGTGACAACCCCCTACCCTTTTGTGGAAGAAGTTGTCACCGCCGTGCGGCTTACCAGGAAGCTTTGCGAACACCGGGGATCAGGCCTGCTGAGGCCATCTCGCGGAACTGGATGCGGCTGATGCCGAACTGGCGCATGTACCCTTTGGGGCGGCCGGTGATGACACAGCGGTTGTGCAGGCGCACTACCGATGCGTTCTTGGGCAGAAGCTGCAGTGCCTCATAGTCGCCGGCTTTCTTCATAGCCTCCTTCTTGGCAGCATACTTCTTCACCAGCTTGGCACGCTTGACCTCACGGGCCTTCATCGATTCCTTTGCCATGTGGTATCTGTTGGTTATTGGTTGTTTGTCTAAAATTTAATTATGTCCTTGCGGCGGGCAAATGCCTTGCCCGGGCCCGGGGAGCAATCCCCGGGGCCGCGTCAGGCATAAGTGTTTACTTCTTGAAGGGGAGACCGAACTCTTTGAGGAGCTCGAAGCCTTCCTCGTCAGAGTTTGCTGAGGTTACGAACGTGATGTTCATACCCATCAACTTGTCGATGTTGTCGATGTTGATCTCAGGGAAGATTATCTGCTCGGTTATACCCAAGGTGTAGTTGCCGCGGCCGTCCATCTTTGAGTTGATACCCTTGAAGTCACGGATACGGGGCAATGCCACGCGTACGAGCCTCTCGAGGAACTCATACATTTTGTCACGGCGCAGGGTAACCATGGCACCGATAGGCATTTTCTTACGAACCTTGAAGTTTGAGATATCCTTCTTTGAGAGGGTAACAACGGGCTTCTGACCGGTGATGGCTGAGAGCTCGGCGATTGCCGTCTCAATGATTTTCTTGTCCTGGGTAGCCTCACCCAGGCCCTGGTTGATGACTATCTTTTTGAGTTTGGGTACCTGCATCACGGTTGAGTAGTTGAACTTCTTCTCCAATGCGGGCACGATGCGCTCTTTATAGTCCTTTTGCAATGTAGTGCTCATGGGGTTGGTTACTTAATCTCCTGGTTTGACTTTTTGGAGTAACGCACGGTCTTGCCATCCTGGTTTTTGCGGAAGCCTACGCGCGTCGGTTTCTTTGTCTCGGGGTCTAACAGACTCAGGTTTGACAGATGCACGGGGGCCTCCATCTTCACCAGTCCGCCCTGCGGGTGCTTGGCGTTGGGCTTGGTAGCCTTGGTGACGATGTTAACACCCTCGACAATGGCACGCCCTTTGGTGCGTAACACTTTGAGGACGCGGCCGGTGGTGCCGCGGTCGTCGCCCGCGATAACCTGAACCGTATCGCCTTTTTTGATATGGAGTTTCATTGTTGCGTTTGCTTTAACTTGTTAAATGTGCGGGAGTGATTTTCTCCGGGAAATGATTTTCTCAGAGCACCTCGGGTGCCAGTGAAACAATCTTCATCCCCGTCTGGTTGGTGGCGCGCAACTCACGGGCAACGGGCCCGAAGATGCGTGTGCCACGCAGCTCCCCGGCATTGTTCAACAACACACAAGCGTTGTCGTCAAAGCGAATATACGAGCCGTCCGGACGGCGAATTTCCTTTTTAGTACGTACCACAACGGCCTTTGACACCGTGCCTTTCTTGACGTCGCTGGCGGGGATGGCGTTCTTTACCGTCACCACAATAACGTCGCCAACCGAGGCATAGCGGCGTCCCGTGCCGCCCAGCACATGTATGCACAGGGCCTCTTTGGCGCCTGAGTTATCGGCTACTACAAGCCGGCTTTCTGTCTGGATCATTGCGGGATGTTATTTAACTTTTTCTATGATTTCAACCATGCGCCAACGTTTGGTCTTTGAGAGGGGGCGGGTCTCCATGAGGCGTACCTTGTCGCCTACCTGGCACTCGTTGTTCTCATCGTGGGCATGATACTTCTTCGTCTTGTTTACGAACTTGCCGTAAATGGGGTGTTTCTCTTTCCACTTCACCATGACGGTGATGGTTTTCTCGCCCTTGTTGGACGATACTACCCCAATGCGCTCTTTGCGCAGGTTGCGTTTTGTCTGCTCTTCCATTGTCATTGGTGATGGATAAGTTATTTTGCGGCGAGCTCGCGGCGGCGAAGCTCGGTTTTGGCGCGGGCAATGGCGCGGCGGTCGGCCGTGATGCGCGCGGGGTTGTCAATAGGTGACACCTTATGGTTTATTTTCAGCTGCATGTAGTCCTTCTCCATCTGCTCCAGACGGTCCCGAAGGTCCTGGTCGGTCAGCTCCTTGAAATTTTCTTTTTTCATCGGTTCTAAAACTTCGGGGGATTAAACATTCTGGGTGGGATCATACTCGCGGCTAACGATAAACTTGGTGGTGACGGGCAGCTTTTGAGCGGCAAGGCGCAGGGCCTCTTTAGCCACTTCAAAGGGTACACCCTCTACCTCGATTATCACGCGGCCCGGTGTAACGGGAGCCACGAAGCCCTCGGGGTTACCTTTACCTTTACCCATACGCACCTCAGCGGGTTTCTTGGTGATGGGTTTGTCCGGGAATATGCGAATCCATATCTGACCCTGACGCTGCAGGTAACGCGTCACGGCAATACGGGCAGCCTCAATCTGACGACCGGTGGCACTATGAAGGCCGTGAACGCTGAA
>CAYMNF010000088.1:0-4395 GCA_964391735.1 uncultured Bacteroides sp.
TAAGTAGAAAAAAGATTGTATAAGATTTAGCCCGAGGCGGTCATATCCTGAGGATCTGGCCGCCTCTTTTATTGCCTCCTGGCTGATAAGTTGTGCATTGCGTGTTGTTTTTTGTTAACTTTGCAACTGACACAACCAAAATTTAGAAAAAATCTCACTCCATGGATAACTTTACCTATTGGGCACCCACGCGCTATGAGTTCGGCCGCGGGGCAGAAACCAAAGCCGGAACCCTGTCAGCACAATTCCTCGGGAATAAAGTAATGCTTGTATACGGGCAAGGCTCAGCCGTTAAGTCGGGCCTCATCGGCCGCGTCGAAGAGTCGCTGAAACAGGCCGGCGTTGATTACTTTGAGGTATCAGGCATCTCACCCAACCCTATTGACACCCCGGTATACGCCGCTATCGAGGTTGGTCGCCGGCATAAGGTCACCGGCATTTTAGCCGTTGGGGGCGGGTCGGTGATTGATACTGCCAAAGCCATAGCCGGCGGCATCCCCTACGAGGGGGACTTCTGGGACTTCTGGGCCGGCAAAGCAGTCATGCAGACAGCCCTGCCCGTAGGTGTGGTACTGACCATCCCCGCCGCCGGCAGCGAGGGCTCGGGCAACTCGGTGATAACATCAACCAAGGATGGCGTCAACCGCAAGATATCCCTAAGGACTGACTATGCCCTACGCCCCAAGTTCGCGCTGCTCAACCCCGAGTTGACCATGACGTTGCCCGCTTGGCAAACCGCATCGGGCATCGTGGACATGATAACCCACATCATGGAGCGCTACTTCTCCCCCACACACGATGTTGAGACCACCGACCGCGTGGCTGAGGGGGTGATGCTCGCCATCATCAACGAGGCACCCAAGGTGCTGAAGCAACCCGATGACTACCAGGCACGTGCCAACATAATGTGGGCCGGCACATTGGCACACAACGGCGTGTGCGGCTGCGGACGCAAGGAGGACTGGGTAAGCCACTTTATGGAGCATGAAATCTCAGCCCTGTACGGGGTGACACACGGGGCGGGCCTCGCCGTGGTGGTACCGGCGTTCATGACCTTTATGGCACGCCACAAACCCGCAAAAATCGCACAGTTCGCTCACCGCGTAATGGGTGTTACACCCTCAGGGAACGATGAGCAGGACGCCATCACCGGCATCAACCGCCTGCGGGTGTTCTATGCGTCGCTGGGCATGCCCGTTAACCTTGAGCAGTTGGGTGTCCCTGATGCCGACATCCCCCTGATGGTGAAAAACCTTCACCAAAACAAGGGGGAGGTAATTGGCGGATACTATCCCCTGACAGCCAAAGAAACGACCGTGATATACAACCTGATGAAATAATACAAAAGATAAATCAATACCTAAAATGATAAAAGCGGGAATCTTCAACGGGGACTCGCCCCGTTCAGCCCTTCTGTTAAGTCTGTTGCTCAACCACCCCGATGTTATAGTGGTGAAAGTACACTCAGATGTTCGCACCGACAAGGTTGCTGATGCCCACCCCTCCCTGACGGGTGAAACCTTCATGAGCTTTACCCCTGATGCCTCGGCAGACAACCTTGATGTGGCGTTTGTGGTGGAACCCTTAGAAGGATTCACGGCACCCCCGGGAGTAAAAGTTATAGATATGACCCCCGGCACAGCCTTTGCCAAGGGTGAGAACCACACCTTCGGCCTCGCTGAATGGTTTCGCAAGGAGATGGTGCGTGGCGCCAGCAATATTGTCATCCCCGGCCCGCTTACCGAGGCCGTGCTGTTGTCCCTGCTCCCCTTGGCCAAACAGATGATGATTCCCGAAAACGGGGACGTACAGATCTCAGCCGTGGTTAACAGCGGTGACTCGTTGCGCATCAATGCCCCCGGCCTTGACCGCCAACGTGCCGAGATTGCCGCCACCCTTGAGCGCGTTCAGCCCGGGGTGGATGTACGCCAGTTCAACTACTCGACCTTCACGGGCGACGGGCGCCCGGGGTGTCTGGCTGTGACCGTATTACCGGTCAATGCCGACCTCGACAGCCTCTACGCCCTGTTTGAGGACTACTATGCCGACCACTCCTTTACCCACGTCAGCCGCACACCCGTGCGCCCCGGCAACGTGCGCGGCACCAACAAATGCCTGATACACCTCGAGCTGACACGCTCGGGGCGCCTGCGTGTCTCCGCCACCCTTGACCCGCGCCGCAAAGGCTCGGCGGGGAGTGCGCTGCATGCCATGAACCTCATCTTCGGGTTAGCCGAGCGCACAGCCCTGCGCTGATGCCCCCGGCCTGAACCTTTCTTTTGTCTCGATTGTTGCATAATCGTGACTGACAATTTGTCAGCCACCGACAGTGGCACCAAGTTTGCTACTATAAAACATTGAAAAACATAACCAAAGTCAATAAAAAACTTTTAAAACTATAATACAATGACAATCAAACCGTTAGCTGATCGAGTTTTAATAAACCCCACTCCTGCCGAGGAGGTTACCATGGCCGGTATCATAATCCCCGACTCTGCCAAAGAAAAACCCCTGAAGGGCAAAGTGCTTGCTGTGGGCACCGGCACAAAAGATGAGGAAATGGTAGTTAAGCCCGGCGATGAGGTTTTGTATGGCAAATATGCCGGCAGCGAAATCGAACTTGACGGCCAAAAACTGATGATAATGCGCCAAAGCGACATTTTGGGCATCATTGAATAATCCCCTCTCTCTCAACAAATAGAATACAAAAAAACAAACCATTATGGCAAAAGAGATAAAATTTGAGATAAAGGCTCGCGAAGAGCTGAAAAAAGGTGTTGACCAGCTGGCCGATGCCGTTAAGGTTACCCTTGGCCCGAAAGGCCGCAACGTTATTATCGAGAAAAAATTCGGTGCTCCCCACATCACCAAAGACGGTGTTACCGTGGCTCGCGAGGTTGAGCTTGAGGACCCGTTCCAGAACATGGGTGCACAGTTGGTTAAGGAGGTTGCAAGCAAAACCGGTGACGATGCCGGCGACGGCACCACCACAGCAACCGTGCTGGCACAAAAGATTATCGGCGTGGGCCTGAAGAACGTTGCCGCCGGCGCAAACCCCATGGACCTCAAGCGCGGTATCGACAAAGCCGTGAAAACCGTGGTTGAGAATATCGCCAAAATGGCTGAGCCCGTGGGTGATGACTTCAAGAAGATTGAGGACGTGGCCCGCATCTCAGCAAACAACGACGAGGCTATTGGCCGACTCATTGCCGAGGCAATGAAGAAAGTTAAACGCGAGGGTGTCATCACCGTTGATGAGGCCAAAGGCACCGAGACCTCAGTTGACATTGTTGAGGGTATGCAGTTTGACCGCGGCTACATCTCACCCTACTTCGTTACCAACGCCGAGAAGATGGAGTGTGAGATGGACCACCCCTACATCCTTATCCACGACAAGAAAATCTCAAACCTTAAGGACATGCTCCCCATCCTCGAGGCTACCGCACAGAGCGGACGTCCCCTGTTGATCATCGCCGAGGATGTTGACCAGGAGGCCCTCGCTACCTTGGTTGTTAACCGCCTGCGTGGCTCACTCAAGGTTTGCGCCGTAAAGGCTCCCGGCTTTGGCGACCGTCGCAAAGAGATGCTTGAGGACATCGCCATCCTTACCGGCGGTGTGGTAATCTCTGAGGAGAAAGGCATGAAGCTTGATACCACCGGCATTGATGCCCTGGGTACCGCCGAGAAAGTTACCGTTAACAAGGAGAACACCACCATCGTTAACGGTGCCGGCAAGAAAGAGGCTATCCAGGCTCGCGTGGCACAAATCAAGGCCCAGATTGAGCAGAGCAAGAGCGACTACGACAAAGAAAAACTGCAGGAACGCCTTGCCAAACTGGCCGGCGGCGTGGCAGTGCTCCACATCGGCGCACCCTCTGAGGTTGAGATGAAGGAGAAAAAAGACCGCGTTGACGACGCACTCTCAGCTACCCGCGCAGCTATTGCCGAGGGTATTGTCCCCGGTGGCGGTGTGGCATACATACGTTGCGTTGACCTCCTTGACGACCTCAAGGTTGAAACCGACGACGAGGCTACCGGTGTCATGATTGTGAAACGTGCCATTGAGGAGCCGTTGCGCCAAATCGTTGAAAACGCCGGTTTGGAAGGCGCCGTGGTTGTGCAGCGCGTTAAAGAGGGCACGGGAGACTATGGCTACAACGCACGTGCCGACCGCTATGAGAACCTTTTGGCTGCCGGTGTCATTGACCCCGCCAAGGTTACCCGCGTGGCTCTGGAGAATGCCGCATCTATCGCCGGCATGTTCCTGACAACTGAGTGCGTAATTGCCGACAAGAAAGAGGAGAATCCTGCTCCCGCAATGCCCGCTCCCGGCATGGGCGGCATGGGCGGCATGATGTAATCCTCTCCACCACTAATAAACTTATCGACCGGACG
>CAYMNF010000089.1:0-4340 GCA_964391735.1 uncultured Bacteroides sp.
GATGAGCATGGCATCGTTGCCGTCGGGCTGCGCGTTGCCCATTATTGATAGAGCTCCTGTTTCTGTTGAAGTCGATTTCTCTCCCTTTTTGAGGGAAACCACTTTGTCTTGATTGCCGAAAATGTATTCAACAATATTTTTTTCGTCATAATCAGACCAGAAGCCGGGATTCTCTACATCGGTTTTGAAATTGAATGTTGCTTTTGTGTAGACTCCGCCAATGCGCACGCCGGCAATCTCGATGTCGCAGCTTTTGTGATTACTCCAGGCTTTGACGTGGATACGGCACAGCTGGTGCTTGAAGGGGAGCTTGATGCCCGAGAAATAGTTGCTGGCCATAGATCCCGTAGCATAGGCGGAAATAAAATCAACATGTTTGGTTATGTCCTTCAGAACGCGGAATCCGGAGTATTTGTAATCGATTCGGGAGGCAGTGGATGCGTTGGTCAACTCTTCGCCTTGGCCAAAAATGAGGCCGGGATAAAAGCCGAAGAAACTGACAACATGATCTTCCATCCCGGCTTCGGGCCAAACACAGAAAGGAGAAGAGAATTCGTTTTCACCCTCAATCACGTCAATTTTTTCGTATTTGAAGTTCGGGTCAAGTATTCCTCCTATCAATTTCTCGTTGTCGGCAGGGTCGAATGCAGTCACGTAGAAATGTTTCAGATTTTCGGTTGTCGTAACCGAAGACCGAGAAGTGACAACCGGAACCGAGGGACAAAAAATTATCCTGTTGTCTTGCTTTATGATTTCTTGATTGCCATTTTCCGAACAAGCGGAAAGCAACAGAGTCGCAGCAAGAAGAAGAAATCCGGATTTTATGCTAATTTTCATGTAAAGACGTGTATTTTTATTTGCGTAATCTGTTTCTGAGTACAAAGTTACGCATTTTTTTGGATGTGTAACTATAACGATAACCAAAAACGCACCAATTTATTGTAGATTTCAAATAGAAAAACGGACGTAGAAAACCGGACATTATCCATTCCTCCTTTGGGATGGTTATGCGGGGGTGCCGTGCGGGTGCTTCCCCGACTGATTGTTTAGCGAAAGATTATTTTGAGGACGTTGTGAAAGTTATTATCTTTGTGGCTGACAACGTCTGCAGTAGCCCATAGGGGCTTGTGGGCGGAGTTGACATATTAAGAAAGCGTTTATTGACGCTCTGTTCTTGACTCTTAAGAATCTCGCAAATTCTTGAGCCCAAGAGAGGACTCACCCCATTCGTCAAAGAGCATTGCAACGAGAGACGCACGTAGGTGTATGATCAGTGTCTCAATAGCCTTGAGACAATAGTTCATATATTCTTGCGTGGGCTACTGCGTTGCTTGTCTTGACGAGAGGGCAATGCGAGAGCCTTTAAGAGTGGGACAGGCGACAATGGAGACTCCCACGCTTTTATTTTTATTTAGGAGGCATTAAGGGAGCGTGTCTCCAAATAAAGGATGGGCCCGACACCTACAGGGCGTAATGAAAAAATGAGATGTAATAAATTATGCTTAAACATTGGTTTTGCTCTCTTGTTGGGTATGTCTTCGTGTGCACCCACCTACAAGATCACTTCAGGCAGTGAAAATCTTCTTGCTTTGGCAAAGATTACTGAGGGTGATAACCTGTGTACTGAACCCGGTGGTAGTGTAGAGTCTACTATTTTGCTTTTTAATATGGAGTTAAATAGTAAGGAGAAGAATATTTATAAGAAAGACAACCCTGTAGCTCCCTCGCAGGTTCAGGTTACCAGCGGGTCTGTTTGTACTTACCCAACATACTGTGTTGCAAGTGAGCGTATAGCTTTTTCGCGTGAAGTAAATGGGTATAATGATATTTATATGCTGCCAGTCAGCGGTAATGCTCTTATCCCGGTCACCGAGACTAATGGCATAAATGAAATTGCTCCTTCAATCTCGCCTGACGGGACTTTAGTGGCTTATCAAAAGGGTACTCTAAATTCTACAGATGCAGAGATTTGGGTCAAAAATCTGACAACAGGAGAAAATATGCTTTTAGGTAAAGGGGCGACCCCCTCAATCTCTCCTGATGGGAAAAAGATAGCTTTCGCTAAAATTGAGTCCAACAATTCTCGTAACATCTGGGTAATGGATATTGACGGATGTAATGCCCAGCAACTGACGGTTTCAAAAGAGGAATTTGCAGGATTTCCCAAGTGGTCTCCCAAGGGAGATAAGATTGTATATCAAGCAAACAAAAAGAAAGGTAATTTTGATATATTCATAATGAATTCAGACGGTACAGGTCTAATGCAATTGACAACGAATGAGTCGGATGACCTTACACCTTTTTGGTCAAAAGACGGATATATCTACATATCATCTGACCGTGGGGGCAAAAAGGGGCATTTTAATATTTGGAGGTTCCTATATATGGATTACAGAAAATAAGTTTTAGGAAAATTAATAGATGAAAATATTCGTCATAACAGGTTACTGATTTGGCGAATATTTTCTTTTAAGGATATGTGTCTCTGCAGCATACTTAATCTCATGACCGGTATGGAAGGCGGTTGCGTTAGTGTGTCCCGGTAACGTGGACAGGGGACTCGTCCGCCGGGTAGCTGACTTTTCAGTGTGTTGGCCTATTTGGCCTTTGTTTTCGGCAGTCTCGTCTTAGTTATTCTTTAATTTGAATCGGTACATTGCATGAAATGGTTTGTGATCGCTTAATATGGGGGTGTTATTGATAGATTTGCAGGGTCGAAAATGGGGGGAGTGCGATTTTATGCGGGAATTTTCAGGAAAATGTGTATATTTGCAGGCTGAAAACACCCTTTTTTCAAGGGGTGAATCTGCTAATGAATTAAGTATCAAACAAATAATAGACTAAAGAACCGACAAACACAATGCAAAGCAAAGGAACTTTGGGAAGCAAAGTGGCCGGCATCATCGCCATCTTTTTGGCGCTGATTTGCCTGTTCTATCTGTCGTTTACCCTGGTGGGTAACCACTATGAGGACAAGGCTGAGGCTTATGCCCTGGCTCAAAGCAAAAACGGCAAGGACAAGGAGGCGTATCGCCAACAAAAGAGCCAGTACCTGAAAAACATAGCCAATGATAAGGTTTGGCTGGGTTACACCTATCAGGAGGTGCAGAAACTGGGCGTAGGCCTGGGTCTGGACCTGAAGGGTGGTATGAACGTTACTCTGCAGGTGTCAGTGCCTGACATTCTGCGTTCAATGGCCGGTAACACCGAGGCTAACCCCGCTTTTGAGAAAGCTCTTGCACAGGCCGACTCTGTCAGCAAGGCTACCCGCTCAAACGACTATGTAGATATCTTTTTGACAGAATACAAAAAGCTGGATCCGTATGGGGATCTGACTCTGCTCTTCAAGGGTCAGCTTGCCCAGGGCGATAACGACCAGACCATCCGCACCAAGCTGCGCCAGGAGGTTAAGGACCGCGTGAGCGCCTCAACCAACGTGTTGCGTACGCGTATCGACCAGTTCGGTGTGGTTGCCCCCAACATCCAGGAGCTTGATAAGGACGGCCAGATCCTGCTTGAGCTGCCCGGCGTTAAGGAGCATGACCGTGTGCGTGAGCTGCTTAAGGCCTCGGCAAACCTTGAGTTCTACGAGACAATGCCCGTGCAGGAGTTCGGCCAGCAGTTTGCCGCCCTTAACCAGGCCGTTGCTGCCATCAACAACGGCAAGGACCTGAGCGCATACTTCATCCCCGGCTCAATGGGTGGCATCAATGTTGGTATGGCCACCGAGGCTCAGCGCGACTCAATCGACCGCCTTATCGAGGAGGCTCAGAAGGGTCACGCCATACTGCCGACATCAGTAAAACTTGCATGGAGCCAGAAGCCCACCATGATTCCCGGTGAGGGCAAAAATGCCAAGGAGATTCCCTATTACACCCTTATGGCCCTTAAGGCCCCCGGCGGCAAGGCAGCCATGAGCGGTGACATCATCAAAAACGCTAACAACGACTTTGACCAGCAGCAGGGCGGTAACTATGTGTCAATGACCATGACCCCCGAGGCCGGTCGCAAGTGGGCTACCCTGACCGGCGCCAATGTCGGCAAGCAGGTTGCCATCGTGCTTGACGACCACGTTTACTCAGCCCCCGTGGTAAACACCAAGATTGAGGGCGGTTCATCAACCATCACCGGTAACTTTTCAACTGATGAGGCAAAGGACCTTGCCAACGTGCTCAAGTCCGGTAAGATGGCTGCAAGCGTTGATATCATCTCAGATACCGTTATCGGTCCGTCACTCGGCCAGCAGGCTATCCATGACGGCTTCCTGTCCTTCATCATCGCCCTTGTGCTGCTGATGATCTTCATGATGGCCATTTACGGTGTTATCCCCGGCTTGGTTG
>CAYMNF010000090.1:0-4323 GCA_964391735.1 uncultured Bacteroides sp.
TCGTCCCTCCCTTGGGCTGTTTTCCCCAAGCGGATGAGTAAAATGATTATCAATTGGTTGTGTTTAAATTGGGCTTCGGTCCACCGGATGACACGGGGATGGAGATTCCATGCGTGGAAAATATTTTTGCATGGTTTGGTTTTTTGTGTATTTTTGCAAAACAGGTGCATGTGCATCAGTTTAACAATCAATCATAAGGAATGAGAAAGATTTACTTTGCCGCGTTGGGCATGATGTTGGCCGGCACGGCATTTGCCGCTGAAAATGTTGAGGCGGTGGCATTGGAAGCGATTATGTCTTCACAAAAGCAGCAGATAAAGGTCGCTGCTAAGGACCGCGCTCGCGCCGGCAGTATGATTACCGCCCCGCAGGGCCGCCAGGTTGTCACTGAGTACACCGGCCAGGGTTGGTACCAGGGTGTGCAGTATCTGACCGCCGGAAAGATGGAGGGTATATCAGATGTTGTGTGGGATGACGCCAACAATAAAGTGTACATCCACACCCCTATCGGTGCTATCACCGACGGATATGTTGTGGGTGATGTGTCGGCTGACGGCACAAAGATTACCGTTCAGTTGCCCCAGCAAATCAGTGAGGCCGTGATGCAGACAAGCGGCAAGGGGTACCCCATGTACCTCTCGGTGATGAAGAAAACCACCGACCCCAATCTGGCTGTTCTTGACCCGGCCTTGGGATACTCATTTATCCCGGTTGAGGCTGAGAAGAACATCGTTGAGTATACTATCACCGAGGAGGGTAACATTGTGATGACATCTCCGGCCCAAGATAACTTTGACCGTGACGCCAATAACTATGTTGTATTCCCCGAGGAGTACCTGTCATGCTACGTCACAGCTCCCAAGAGCGTTTTCTATGACCTGGCTGCCGGTGAGACGGATAAGGAGATCAACGAGTGGTTCTACTATGGTAACATCAACCAGACAATTGCCTTGCTGCCCGAGGATGTGGTGAAGTATGATATCCCCGCCAACCTCAAGTGGCAGAACAACTGGAGCCTTGCCGGCAAAAACACCATGAACACCCTGTGCAAGGTTGCTATCGACGGCGACAAGCTCTATGTCGGCTCAATTGTTGAGGAGAACCCCGCCGTCCTCGTCGGTTTGATAAATGACAACAAGGTTACCTTCAAGAACAATCAGCTGCTGGGATATGACGACTACTCAGGCTCTTACCTCTTCCTGCAAAGCGTGTCGATTGAGGACGGCGTTGACGAGCTCGGCCCGTATCTCCATTATACCCTCATCAACTCAGACATGGTGTTTGACTGGGACCGTGAGGAGAATTTGCTGACCTTCCAAGGGACTCAGGAGGGTATGCTCATCAACTACGGCATGAAGAAGGGCCCCTGGTACTACGCCGTATATAAAGAGCCCACCCTGCGTGCCCAAACCCAGGAAGGCCTGTGTGTAGTGCCTCCCACCCCCAAGATTTCACAATACTATCCCGCATCAGACACCCAGCCCATCCTTGTTATGGCTGTTATCCCCCGCGAGGCTGAGAACGGTATGCTGCTGTCATACGACAATCTTGCTTTCCGCATCTTCCTTGACGGCGAGTTGCTTACCTTCACCAAGTCTGATTATGGCTTGAGCAAGGATATGACTGAGATTCCCTGCAATTTCAAGTCATCAGGCATCAGCGCCAACGGCCGCGAGATCATCTTCAGGTTGTTTGAGGACGGTATGCGCACCATCAGCATCCAGTCAATCAACAATGCCCCCGACGGCAAGCAGTACTTCAGCCTGATCCATACATACGAGCTTGGCCCCGACGGCATCATTGACCCGGATGGTGTTATTGAGGACAATGTGGGTCTGACCACCGTCATTGGCAACGCCGGCGAGGGTATCGTACGCTACTATGACATCCAGGGCCGCCCGGTAGCCGAGCCCAAACAAGGCCAGCTGCTGATAAAGGTTGAAACCTACAAGGACGGCACTGTACGCGCCACCAAGGAGGTTCGCTAAGATCCCTGACGCTCAGCTAAGCTGACGCACACCCCCCGACCACGGGGAATACAAAGACCTATACCGATGCCACCTGTGCCAGTTGACGGCACAGGTGGCATCACACACAACAGCTGTGGGGCCTATTTGCAGATTAAAAGAAATAGTGGTAAGTTTGCAAACGGGCTTATCGCTAATAGTCCCGCCCACGACACACTCAGAAATTTCTACACTAAAAATTTGACTAACATAATGAAAAAGACTCTACTCGCTGCTGCTCTTCTTGCAGGAGCCGTTTGGGGCGCAAATGCCGGGCAAACGACCTACGACTACTCGGCAGGCCTTAACAATACCAAGACCTTTGGTACCGAGAAGGCTGAGACATACGACATGGCCATCTCGCTTACCAACCCGGCCCTTGTCGGGATGAAGGTGACTTCAATCTCCGTACCCTTGCGTCCGGCAACTGATGACCAGATACTGGACCTTAAGTTTTTCATGACCAAGGAGTTGACGGTTAAACTTATCGACGGCAAGAATATCAATGTCCCTGATATCGCCGAATATGACCTGACCTACCCCACCCAGGCCGACCCCGGTGTCGAGACCGCCACAGTAACCTACACCCTCTCTGAGCCGTTCGTTATCCCCGAGGGCGGTATCTATGTGGGCTATGAGCTGCGCGTGAAAAAGGCCGATAAGGCTGTGCCCGCCACCATGTTCCCCGTTATAACCTCCTCACCGGGCCGCGAAGGCGGTTTCTGGTTGCGCTCATCACGCTCACAGCGCACATGGGCCGACATCAGTGCTACACAGAACCTGGTGCTCCAACTCTCTGTGGGCCTTGAGGGTAACGTCAGCGACAATGCACTGGGCGTTTCAAGCGTTACGCACTACAATGCTGTCCTCAATGAGGAAGGCAATACCACTGTTGAGGTTGTCAACACCGGCCTCAATCCTGTCAAGGGATTTGACTATAAAGTCACCATCGGCAACAAATCAGCCACCTACAAGATGGACCTCAGCGCAGAACCCATACCCGCCGTTTTCGGTGCCGTAAGGACAATGGAGTTTGAGATGCCGGCGTATGATAAGGTAGGCACCCAGCCCCTTGCTATTGAGATCACTGCTGTCAACGGGGCCGAGAACTTCAGCTCAGTCAAGAACTACACCGGCAATGTCTCTGTTCTCCCCTTCATCCCCGTTATGAATCCGTTTGTTGAGGAGTATACCGGCACAGGTTGCCAGTGGTGCCCTCGTGGCTATGCAGCCATGGAGCACATGAAGGAGACCTACCCCGAGTTTATCGGTGTGGCATGGCACGGCTATAGCAGCACAGACCCGATGTATCCCGGCTGGGGACGTGCTGAGGGCGTTGAGTCATGGCCTATAAAATTGGTTAGCGGCTTCCCCTACGCCACCATCAACCGCGTGCAGGGCATGGATCCCTACTACGGCCTGGAGGGTGACCGCTTTGGTCTGGACGCCGCTTGGCAGCTGTATCGCAGCCAATTCACCACCGCCCAGATTACTGCATGGGCACAATGGGACGCCGATAACAGCGACCTGATCAACGTGTCATCAAAATCAGAATTCGTTGCTGATGCTCAACCCGGCGAGACCTTCCGCGTTGAATATATCCTGGTAGCTGACGGCCTGACCGGTCCCGAGGGAGACACTTCATGGTACCAGACCTCAGCCTTCAGCAACACTGCTGCAAACATGGAGTACATGGAGATGTTTGCCGGCAAGGGTAACAAAGTTGCAGGCCTCACATTTAATGATGTTGGCGTGCTGTCAACCGGCCCCGGCGGCATCAAGGGCTCAGTACCCGAGGCTAAGTACAACAAACCCGTGTACGGCAAAGCCGTCCTCAACACCCTGCGTGCCGTTGACTACAATGGCAAACTTATCCCCTTCAGCAAGGACAAACTGCGTGTTGTTGCCCTGCTTCTCAAGGACAACGGTCTCTATGGCGAGGTTGTAAACTGCGCACGCGTTGATATTCTCCCCGCTGAGGCCGGTATCGAAACCATCAACGGCAGTGAGGCCAAGAGCATCATCAGCGCCGAGTACTTCGACCTCACCGGTCGCCGCGTGGCCAACCCGCAAAGCGGTACCCCGGTCATCCGCATCAACCACTTCAACGACGGTTCAACCCTCGCTGACAAGGTAATCTTCTAAGAAATACCCTACCCAAACCCCTCAGGAGGTTGCGCCCATCGGCACAACCTCCTGCTCGTTGTTAGGGGCCGGGCGTCCACCGCCCCCGGGGAAACGGTGGCATCGCGGGGACATATCCGGCCCGTTCTTGCGAAGCACGGGTAATGTTCGACCAATAAATTGGTCGTAATCA
>CAYMNF010000091.1:0-4257 GCA_964391735.1 uncultured Bacteroides sp.
CGGCAAAATCTTCCTCTTTGACACCAAAAGCGCGGGTAGCGAACCGCTTACCGCCCATCTCAAGCATAACGCCCTGATTGATTATATCGCAGAGGAAAATGCCAAAGGCGCAAACATCGCCGGCGGCGGCGTTATCATCAAATCCGGCATGAACTGGGTGTGGTCCCGTTCCCATATCAACAACACAATGGACCACGACGGTTGGGAGGCATTCTATCCAAACACCGATGTGTTACATCGTGTATAAGATTACGCATTTCGGTCAACACAACGGGTGCTGTTCGACCAATAAATTGGTCGTAATCAATTCGTTAATCTTTTCCGTGGGTTTCACCCACGGCTACGATCTTGCACCACTACGTGGTGCGCCTCCGGGGTGCACAATCCGCCGCATTGCAACCGCTTTGGCGGTTGAATATCGTAGCCGTGGGTGAAACCCACGGAATGCATAATTGAAAGAAAACGACCAATTTATTGGTCGAACAATACCCGTTGTCTGGGCAATGGACTGTTTTGGGTAAAGAGCTGCTACCCAGCGATGAACCCCTCAATTGGTTCACCACAAACATACTATCTACGTTCGGGTAGTTGAAACTTATGCAATTATTTGGGAATTAGAAATGGTGTAAAAAATGAAAGTGCACTTCTTCACAGAAGCGCACCTCCCTCATAACCAAAATTCAAGTATAGAAATCCATGTAACTAACCTTGTCTCTGAAAATCAGTAGGAGCCCAATGTGCCGTAATGTCGCGTCACGCGCCATGCGGTTTTATCGGTCACCTCCCGTCCTCTGCTCGAGAGGATAGGTGGAGTCATTATATTTTTTTGGTATTTGCCCCCTTATTTTTAAGGGTTTATGGCATCAGTCCAAAAGTTGTTTTCCAATCGCCGGGGACACATCCTGTATGTCAACGAATAATCTCGTTAGCGTTGTAAACTGTGCTTATATAAATCGTCCCGAAAATCCAAAAACTATATCAAAACCTAAATTCACTATGTATCTCTTTAAAAACCTGTATACACTGCGTAGTGTACTAAAATTTTGCAATGCAAAGATAAAGCAAAAATCTGAAAAAATTATCCATACGTGCCAAAAAATTCCCTAAAAAGCGTTAAAGCAGATGTTAAAAGCGTTAAATTGGCCTTTTTGATGCCAAAACGGACATTTTTGCGCGTGGGGGAGGGGCGTGTTTTTTTTGCGGGTAAATCAGATTTGTAACACCGTTGGGATATTTCCGTCACGGTGTTGATGCACGTCCGTCACCACGTTGTTTTAGTGGTTACAATGCAGTAAAAGAAGTTGTATCTTCTTTTTTATGGCTGTAATATTGCAATATCGTAAGATGCAATACTATCTATGAAGCTATTATACAAGGTCCTTATTCTTGCTGTCATTGTCTTGGTAATTCTTGGCATAGTACATCGGTCAATGAACAGCCATATACCCTCCATAGCCCCTGCAACCACAGAACGGGGTGGGGCTATCCCCGTTTTCCCGGCTAACCCTGACGGGATTATCACCATAAATGACTCGTTGCGTTTTCGCTTTGATACCGGCTCTTCAGCCTCGACTTTAATCAAGGATGACGCCCGTCGTCTGCGCAATATGGGGATTGATGTAGAGGTACGTAAATTCCCCGTGGTGTCACGCACTACCCTTGATGAGAAGTTCTACATTGCCAAGGGAACGGTCATCACCAAGATTCCTTACTATTATATGCGCCACATAAAGGACAGCGCGCATCACGGGCATTATGAGTCAACAGGGAAAATCGCCGGGTATATCGAGAATCTCGCCTTTTTGCCCGCGCCTGAGACTGATACCATCTCAACCTTGGGAATTGACATGATTGAGCATTTCATTGTAGAGATGTCAAAGGCTAATAAGGCTATTACCCTGCGCACCTCAGTTCCCGATGACTATCAATATGAGATGGACCTGAAGCGCCCGATTTCACTGTTCGGCCTCATCAGCGATTCACACAGATATTACATGCCCCTGCGGGTGCAGAACCATGCAGCCACCTATCGCATTGATACCGGTATTGCCCTGTCCCAGCTGAAGATGCCGGCGGCAGACAGCCTGCAGGTACACATCAAGCTGCAGGATGTTATGCTGAGCACGCCGCGTGGTGTTGCCCCGGCAAAGTATGCCGACAGCGTATGGGTTGGGCTCGGAAACCGCCAAGGCTCATACAGCGCCCACTATACCGATGAGGGCGAGGATGATTACGCCATCAACCCGTTGAACTTCTTCAAGCAGGATGTGGTGTTTGACTTCCCGGGCAAGAAGTTCTATATGCACCCGATTTCAAACCTCATCACCCCCTCAAAGTAAGGCGACCCGGGGATACTCCTATATAGGTGTGTCAACCTGTGAATAAAGCGACCGGCCCGACATGCACCGGTTTCGGGGAATTAACGTCGGTATATTTGGCTCTTTGATTGGAAGTGCTTAAATTTGTGGCGATGAAACATGTAGCCGTCACACTGATATTTTTGGCATTATCGTTGTCGGTAGCAGTGAGGGCTGACGATAGGCCCCCCATTGTTGTGTCGATACTTGAGACCCCCGGCAATGTCCTTGAGATGCCGTCGGGCCTGTTGAAGCGCCTCGAGCCGCGAAACGAGGGACGGCCTGAGAAGAAGCCCGAGGCAACCACCCCTGCCCAGCAACCCGAGACAAAGCCTGAGCACAAAGAGCCCGAGCGCAAGGAGACGGAACGGAAAGAGACTGAGCACAAGGAGGTTGAGGCCACGCCGCGCCGCCAGCAGCCGCACGCCGTGCAGGGATATCGGGTGCAGGTTTTCAGTGACAATAATGCCCGCACAGCCAAAAGTAATGCCCAGGCAATGCAGAAGAAAGTGGCCGGGCGCTTCCCGCAATATCGGTCATCAATACGCTACACGGCACCCTATTGGCGTGTGCGCGTGGGCGACTTCAAGACAGCCGCCGAGGCTAACAGCGCTGCGGCCGCCATACGACGTGCCTTCCCGGGTCAGGGCTCTGAGATCAGGGTCGTGCGTGAGCGCGTCTATGTCGTAAACTAACAGTTGCGCAGATAATGACAGAAACCGAGCAGATTGAGGCCCTGGCGGCTCACTACCGAGCCATCCTTGAGATTCTGGGAGAGGATCCCGAGCGTCCGGGGCTACAGAAGACACCAATTCGTGCCGCAAAGGCACTGTTACACGCAACATCGGGGTATAAAAACTCCTTGGCTGAGGTTGTTAACGATGCTCTGTTCCCGGCCTCAGGCCATGGAATGGTGATGGTGCGCAATATTGAATTCTATTCGCTGTGCGAGCACCATATTCTACCCTTCTTCGGCCACGTTAACGTGGCGTATATGCCCACCGGTAAGATTCTGGGCATCAGCAAACTGGCCCGAGTGGTGGACATGTATGCCCGCCGCCTGCAGGTGCAGGAGGAGTTGACGGCCCAGATTGCACGGGCTGTCGCCGAGGCCGCTGATACCCCCGACGTCATTGTCAGCGTCTCAGCCGGCCACCTGTGCATGAAGATGCGCGGCGTTGAGAAGCAGGACTCTGAGACCGTCACCGTCGAGAAAACGGGCCGTTTTGCCACAGACCCTGCTTTGGTAGCAGAGTTTTTTGCGGCTCGCTGAGAATCCGGGTTTTATCCCGTCGCCATCCCGAGGTGTGGCATACACATACATCAAAACGTTAGAAAACACTTAACACACATAAACCCATGCAACAACTTCCCCCAAAATATGACCCCTCACAGGTTGAGGATAAATGGTATAAATATTGGCTTGAGCACCGCCTGTTTCACAGCGAGCCCGATGCCCGTGAGCCGTACACCATTGTTATACCCCCGCCCAATGTTACCGGCATCCTGCACATGGGCCACATGCTCAACAACACCATTCAGGACATCTTGGTGCGCCGTGCGCGTATGGAGGGGAAGAACGCCCTGTGGGTGCCCGGCACCGACCATGCATCCATTGCCACCGAGGCCAAGGTCGTTAACAAACTGGCCTCAGAGGGGATAAAGAAGACCGACCTCACACGCGAGGAGTTCCTGAAGCATGCCTGGGAGTGGAAAGAAAAGCATGGCGGCATCATCCTTGAGCAGCTGAAGAAGCTTGGGGCATCAGCCGACTGGGAGCGCACGGCCTTCACTATGGATGATTTGCGCAGCCGCAGCGTTATGCGGGTGTTTGTTGACCTGTACCGTAAAGGTTTGATATACAAAGGTGTGCGTATGGTACATTGGGATCCCAAAGCCC
>CAYMNF010000092.1:0-3689 GCA_964391735.1 uncultured Bacteroides sp.
TTCCTTGCTATCGCGGTATACGTTGTTGACCTTGGTCCCTCCAAATGCCCATGATACCCTGAATGTGACCGCATGGGAGTGGATATTGTTCTTTGAGGTCAGCACATAATCCTGATAATAAGCCTTGGACTTGGTTATATTCCAGCCGAAGGGGTCGTTGACCGACAGTGCCAGGTTAAGGCGGTTGTCAAACAGTGCGTAGCGTATGTCAAGCCCGGCCAGGGTGATGGCTGAGTAATGTATCATCCTCTCTTGCCACGGGAAATAGTGGCTGAAACGGAGGTTAAGAATCAGTGTCTTTTGCCTGTTGAGCATCCATGAGCTGTTAAGTTCAAGTTTGCCGCTCCAACCATGCTCGTTTGCGTCTCTGAAGTCCTTAACCTTTGCTTTGGCAACAGAGTAGAAAGCCTCACCGCCAAACTTCAGATTCCACCATGAGAGCACTGAGCGGTTATAGGAGGCATACAGGCCGGTCTTGTTGGTGGTGAGACAATTCTCAGGCATAATAAATTGGCTGCCGTCAGGGGCGAATCGTGTAATGTTGCCAATGGCGTTGTCTTGGTAAGAGTTATACAGGACGGCATATACCCCTTTGAAGCTATAATTTATTTCGGCATTGTGCGAGATACTTGGGTCAAGGTCGGGATTACCCGTGAAGTAGTCTGTGACGGTGGTGTAGTACCTGAAGGGGTTCAGGTCATTGAGGTTGGGGCGCGTTATTCCCATTGAGTACGTGAGCGAGATTCTGCCGACCTCGTTTTTGTTCCAACTTAGGACCAGGGTGGGGAACAGATTTGCATACTCCTTGTGGTGTCGCAGATTATCAACCTGTTGCCGTCCCCTGACGAAGGTATGCTCATAGCGCAAACCTATTTTCCCGAAGAGTGAGCCGGGGAGATTTTTCTCGGCACTAAAATATACTGCTGCTGTCCTTTCGGAATAGTGGAAAGAGTTGCTCTCCAACAGGTTAGTCACCCAATCGCCGTCAATGAAGTCATTGATTTGCAGGTCGGTGTTGTTGGAAATGGAGGTGAATGCGCCCCCGGCGTCCAACCTGAAAGATGTTATGGGTAATGCGGCATCAAGCTTCACTGAGTGGATGTGGTACTTGTTGGTTCCATCATCGGTAAGTCGCGATGAATTGTCCTCCGCTTGCCAAGTGGTGACATCTGAGAGTGATCGGGTTTTCCGGGTAAAGAAGTTGTACGTCAGGCTCAGGGTTTTGCCCTTGCCGTCAATTGTCCAGTCTGAGAATGCCGTGAGAGTGAGGGCATTGTTGGGACGCGCCGGGGAAAGGTTGCGTGATGCCGAGCTCATTCCGTTTTCAGTTGTCTCATCAATGATACGGCTTTTCAACCTCATAAGGCTGTAGTTAAGGATTACGCCGGCCCCCAACTTGTCGGTAAACTTGTATTTGAAAAGGCCGTTTGCCCCCAGCGTACGGTTGGTGAAACGGTTGGAGCGCTCTGAGGTGCGCGTCTTGTCGATGAAAGCAAAGGTTCTGTCAAGGTCGTTAAGCCCTTTGGTGTCTTGCCAACCGGCGTCTGCCGATAGTTCAACCCTGCGGGTGGTGTGGCTGACGTTCCCTCCAAGCTGATAACTGACCTCCTCACGGGCCGTTCCGTTACCCCACAGGTTTCCACGCGTGCCGTGTGATTCGTTGCGGGTCGTTATGCTGATATAAGTAACATTGGTCGCAGCGGCATATTTGGCCGGCGGGGTTGTGAGGAGTTCAATTTTCTCAATGCCGGCTGAGCTTAAATTCTTCAGCCGTAGCGCAATAGCCTCCTCGGGCATCTCAAGCAGGTGCCCGTCAATTATATACTTAACAGAGGTTTTGCCCGACACACTGATCTGATCGTTGTTGACTGAGACACGCGGAATCCTGTCAAGCACCTGCATCCCGTTCAGCCCCAAGGCATAGGGGTCGTTTTTGGTGAGGTAAACAATACCCTCAGGCTGCTGTTTGAGGACCGGGCGGCTTGCCACCACAACAAGTTCGTTGAGCTCAAGTTCTTTCTCCCACTCTGCTATGATGGAGTCGTTGATTTCTTGTGCGGATAGGCACACAGGGAGTGCTGCCACTGCAAGCAGCAGCATAAAATATTTTCTCATAAGTCTAAAAATTCTGTCTGAGTGTGAGGGGCTCAGGGTTTACTTAAAGGCTTTCTCGGGGCCCTTGATAAATAGGGTGGCTGATTTGCCGGAGGGGTCTTGCTGAAAGCCGATGTCTATTGTCTCGCCGTTATTGGTCACCTTTACTATTACAGATTTACCGCCGGCACCGGTTTGCTCAAAAAACTTGGCAGCTTTTGAACGGTCTTTTGACAGCGTTTGGGCAATCTCACTAACAATTGCCGGGTTATTCTTAACCTGCAGCATCCTGAAAAAGGTTCCGTTATCTTTCAAGATTGAGGTCCTTACCGTTTCCTCTTTGTTGAACCGGCCATCAAAGAACTTTTCAACGGATAGCTGTGGCGGTTTTGCACTTGCTGCCAATGCCACAATCACCATTGTTAATATGAATAGTATTCTTTTCATGATTTCGTTAGTATTTAATCGTTGAAAAATTGTTCGCTCATTTGTAAAGCTTGGGATTCATACTCAGACATCTCACTGATGAAGGCATCGGCAGTGCGCATGTCTTCCTCAATCTGCCGTTTGGAAGCCTCATCGTTGAGTTGGTGCCCGTTGAGATATGCTACATAATAGGGCCCTGCATCAGCCCGGGGCGTGGCTTGATAAAACATTGTGACACCTATCCCAATCAACAGGGCAAACGAAGCTGCTACGCTAATAAAGGAAACTTTATTTGTCCACCAATTGGGCTTCCACACCCGGGGAGAAACAGACGGTTTGTTAAAGGTCTTCAATTCTATGCCCATCAGCTTGCGCGTGTCATCAATCAATGGCGAATGATAATCAAGCCGAGAGAGAAGATACCTGAGTTCATTCTCTTGCAGGACGGATAACCGGCAATCCATATAGTAACTGCACAGCTGCTCGGTTTCCTGCAATGTCAGTTCATTATGTTGCTTGGTCATTTTTCAAGATTTTTATAGTTTTCTCGAATTTTTTTACGGGCCCGGCTCATGTTCATTCTCACTGCCTCAACCGACATATCCAACTCCCGGGCTATGCTCTCATATTCCATGCCGTCATGAATGACCATGGTGTATATTCTTTTCTGTATATCGGTCAGTCCGGCGGTGATCAGGGCCTCCAGTTGCTCAATGTCGTCAGGAGGTTGGGGGTCATAGGCAGGGGATTCAGTGGTATATTCCTCCAACGGTAATGTCCGCGGTTTACGCAACCTGTCGATACAGACATTCTTCAGTACGGTGAATAGCTTGTTGCGGGCCTCGGCGTCGCTTTGGGTCCCTCCGTGGCGCCAGAGATTGAAGAAGGTATCCTGCATAGCATCTTTGGCATCCTCGTCGTTCTTGAGGAACCCTATGGCACTGCGGTGTAATTTGTCGCGAAGTGCCAAAAATGCTGTGGTGAGGTTGTCGTTTTTCATTGCCTTACACTATAGATACGTGGCCAGGTTCAAAACGTAACCGAGATAGCAATTTTTTTGTTGGCGATGACCGGGGCAGGTACGGCACAAAAAAAACCGGGCGGGTGGGATACCCGTCCGGTCGATAAGTTTATTAGTGGTGGAGAGGATTACATCATGCCGCCCATGC
>CAYMNF010000093.1:0-3624 GCA_964391735.1 uncultured Bacteroides sp.
ACCAACTGCGGCACCTCAAAGTGCGGCTAATCGATACCTAATTCTTGTTGACACTACCCCGGCGACGCCGTGGTGGTGTCAACAAAATTTTTCAGGGCAACAGTTTCCCAACCTTAAAGCATCCTGAGCATGAAGTACTTTCTTTCGGCCGGCGAGACATCGGGTGACCTGCACGGGGCGCGGCTGATGTCTGAGTTGAAGAGGTTTGACCATTCAGCCTCATTCAGTTTCCTTGGGGGCGACCGCATGGCTGCCGAGGCCTCGGAGCCACCGGTTATCCACATCCGCGATATGGCATTTATGGGATTCAGCGAGGTGTTGCGCAACCTTGGCACCATCTCACGAAATCTTTCACAAGCCCGAAAAGCACTAAAACGCTCTAATGCTGATGCCCTGATTCTGATCGACTATCCCGACTTCAACCTCAAGTTGGCCAAAGAGGCCGAGAAACTGGGAATACCCGTTTATTATTATATACCACCGAAGGTGTGGGCGTGGAAAAGCTATCGCGTGAAAAAGATGCGCCGGTTGTGTAAACGCATTTTCGGCATTTTCCCCTTTGAGCCTGACTTCTATGCCTCACACGGCGCCACTGCAGTTTACGGTGGCAACCCGTCGGTTGAGGAGATCGACGACTTTTTGGCCAACCTGTGCACACGTCAGGAGTTCGTATATAACCACTCACTGACCTCCCGTCCCATTATTGCCCTTGTCCCGGGCAGCCGACTGGGAGAGATACGTAACAATCTGCCTGTAATGGCTGCAGCAGTGCAGCCGCTGCGTGACTATCAAGCCGTGGTTGCCGGAGCACCGGGTATTCCGCCGGAGGTGTATCGCCGCATCACCAATCTACCGATTGTTGAGGGTGACACCCTCAACCTTATGGCACATGCAGAGGCGGCCCTGGTAACCTCAGGCACCGCGACCCTTGAGTGCGCACTGGTCAACACCCCCCAGGTGGTATGCTATCGCGCCAACG
This sequence comes from uncultured Bacteroides sp., assembly GCA_964391735.1. Lineage (GTDB taxonomy): Bacteria > Bacteroidota > Bacteroidia > Bacteroidales > Muribaculaceae > CAG-1031. The sequence goes on from CAYMNF010000093.1 coordinate 980, forward strand.
GCTCGCGCCTCAGCTACGAATTGATGCGTCGCATCCTCAAGGTTGACCACGTGTCACTTCCCAACCTGATAGCCGGTAAAACCATTGTCCCCGAAATGCTGTTACACAACTGTACGCCGGCCCTTGTCGGCGCGCAGTTGCAAAAGATTTTGCAACCGGAGGGGAGAGAACGCCAACGCAGCGACTACGCCCTGATGCGCCGGTCCCTGGGCAAAGACCGCGCCGCAGTGTTTGCCGCCCAAAACATTATTAACGACCTGAAAGAACGCACCTAACCCATAACAGAACTCCATGTCCACTACAGCCACAAAACCGCATAAAGTTCTCTTTGTCTGCCTTGGCAACATTTGCCGTTCCCCGGCCGCGCAAGGGGTTCTGCAGCAAATTGTTGACGAGCACAATCAATCTGCAGAATGGATAATTGACTCGGCAGCTACCAGTGACTACAACATTGGGCGGCAACCTGACAGCCGTATGCTGTCGGCTGCCCGTCGCCGCGGACTGCATCTTGACCACATCTGCCGCCAGGTCACCGAGCGCGATTTTGATGACTTTGACATTATTGTGGCCATGGATGAGAACAACCGCCGCAACCTTAAAGCATTAGCGCCGACCCCCGAGGCTGAAAAAAAGATTGTGCTTATGGCTGATTTCCTGAGCCCGGACTTGCGTCGCCACCACGATTATATCCCTGACCCCTACTATGAGGGTGCCGAAGGGTTTGAGCTGGTGCTGGACCTGCTTGAGGATGCTTGCCAGAACATGTATAAAAAGTACCGGTCATGACTGAGAAAAAATTAGAGACCACCATTTTAGAGGCTTCCTTTGATGAGCTGGATGCTGCCGACCGCGCCCTCGTAACCGCTGCCCGCGCTGCCACCGAGCGTGCTTATGCCCCGTATAGCAACTTTAAAGTGGGGGCAGCCATACGCCTTGACGACGGGACGGTAATCGAAGGGTCAAATCAGGAGAACGCCGCATACCCCTCGGGGATATGCGCTGAGCGCACAGCGGCTTTCTATGCCCATGCCAATAATCCCGACACCCCTTTCCAGGCCATCGCTATTGCAGCCGTGGGTACCGACGGTCAACCTACCGACGAGCCTACAGCACCATGCTGCGGCTGCCGCCAGGTCCTGCTTGAATATGAGAAACTGGCAAAACATCCCGTAAAGGTAATCCTTGCCGGGAAAGACAAAATCTATATCCTGAAGTCAGTAAAGGATCTGGTGCCTCTGGCATTCACCGAGTTTTGAGACGGTCACGCAGGCCGCTCGATGATGAAATCAAAGAGGTCAACAAAATCGCGGGTGCACTCGCGGTCCATCCCTTGCAGGCCTGCGACAGCCTCATCCCGCATCTGCTGCATGGTGGCATAGGCGTGTTCTATGCCCCCGGCCTCCTTGGCAAAGTTTATCAGCCGCAAGATTTCCTCCTCGGTGAGGGCATCTTTATCCAACAGCTTGCGCATCTCGCCACACTCGGGTAACTCGGTACGCGTCAACGCGTATATCAGGGGCAACGTCACCTTCCCTTCACGCAGGTCATTCCCCGTTGGCTTGCCGATTTCGGCCGAATCAAAATAGTCAAAAATATCATCCCTTATCTGGAAACAGAGCCCCAGGGCATTGATAAATTTGCGCAAGGCCACAAGGCGTTCATCATCCTCCTCAACACCCACGGCATAAGCCCCGGTGTCGACACATGCCACAAACAGCGATGCCGTTTTGCGCCCTATCACGCCAAAATAGTCCTCACGGTTCAGACGGCGATACCGCGCATTATATATTTGGTCCATCTCCCCCACCGAGAGGGTCTGGCCCAACTGCCCAATGGCGTTAACTATGCGCAGATCGCCCGTCAGCACTGCCTGGCGCAACGCTGAGGACACAAAGAAGTCCCCTATCAACACTGCTATATGGTTGTCCCATATTGAATTGACAGTCGGTAGTCCGCGCCGCAAATCGGTCTGGTCGACAACATCGTCATGTATCAGGCTGGCATTGTGCAGCATCTCAACAGCCGACGCGCCCTGTATCACCTTCAAACGCCCTGACGCGCTGTCACCGGCAAAGTAGCGGGCCGTCAACATCACTATAATGGGGCGTATCTGCTTCCCTTTTGACTTAAGATAATCGGTTATTATCTTGTCAATGAGAACGTTTGACGAGGCAAGCGACTGTGCAATGTGCCCGTTGAGAGACTCCAACTCAGGCGCTATGCGCTGTTTGAAGTCGGCAAAAGCTTCGGTATGGGTCTTTGTCGCTGCCATATATACACCGCAAAGGTACAATTTTTTTCTAAATACCACGGCCCCACGCCAAAGTTTACAAACTTTGCCCAAACTTAGAATATTACATGCCCTTCATTTTTATTTACCTGCTCAGGCAACCAATGGTATGTCTTTATATAAAAAGGTTCGTACCCCCGCAGAAGGGCTTGCGAACCTTATTTTTTTGCCCGCCGTCCTACTTTCACAATTTCAGCCAAAAAGAGCCGTTTCTACGGTTTTGTAACATTTAAACACCCCTCTGTAACAACGCATTACAAATCTGTAACATGTAACAACACCGTGTAACAGCCTGATTTACAGGGTAGTTACAAGAGTTGTCACAAAAAAGTTACAGTTTTCACATTTGTTAACA
>CAYMNF010000094.1:0-3350 GCA_964391735.1 uncultured Bacteroides sp.
CAGAAAAACGAAAGAGATGAAAAGTTGAGTTGGACGCTGATTTCCTTAACACTCTTTTTTGAATCTTTCAGCAGGTTGGCAATCTCATTTACGGTCTTTTCAGTGATCCATTCCATGGGCGTCCGCCCACTTGTATGCCTAATGACTGTTGATAGGTATTTTGGGGTTTTATTGAGGTGACCGGCATACCACTTAACACTACGCGGGGTGGGGTAGGTGCTGTTCAGTAGATTAAAGAATGCTTCTGAAAGGGTCTCGGGCGACTGCATAAAGTCATGAGCCGCAAGGCCTTCGGCCGTAGCTCCAATCATTGATGAGATGCGGTAAACCATGGCCTGTATCAGACAACGTACATAGTCATTATAGAACAAAATACCACTTGCGGGCAGCCGCCGGCATAGGTATTGAAAGTCTACTGATAACTCCTCAATTTCAACACCCGAGAGGGTGTGCTTGCCATTGGACCTGAATTGCTGAAACATTAACCAGATAATGGCTGAGTTAGAGAAAATTTCAGAATTCAGTCTCTTTGACAGGCAAAACATCATGAAGCGGAAATCATGACTGAACATGGTGTGTTCAACCCTCCGGTCAGATGGGCAAAACAGTATATCATTCTTTCCCATATTCACTTTCTGCCCGTCCATGTCCATCGACATTTCACCCTCTTTGCAAACGATAAGTCGCATCCATTTATCATCGTTCTGCTCGATTGCAGAAAGGTGACGAAGATCATCTGTTATAATGAAATCCTCTGTGGCAAAATATTTAGGTTGCTCAAGCATGTTGCAAAGTTACAGTAAATGTCCGTTTGTTGTGTCCCTTCTAGCCTTATTTGTTGACTATTGGTTGGATTCTGAGGTAATGCGCGAAGAATGGTACATGATTGGCGAAAAAAGTATAATCTACACTAACCATTTATTTTAGACCTTTGCACCTTAAATCTCGTTAATACTTATATAGAACTCTCGTCAATATCAACTTATAGATTATGAAATTTACAACAAATATTCGTATAGACTTGGGACTGATACCGACGTTTCTGCTACTGATTATTTCAGGAGTCGGAATCCATGTTACCAATGAATTTACTCAACATAGTCTCTGGCATAATTGGGCTGTGACTCATGTCGTGGCAGCCACTCTGTTCCTCATTTTGGGGATTTTCCACATAAAAGGTCATTGGCCTTGGTTTAGGTCTCTTGCCAAAAGTCTTAAGAAAAAGAGCAAGCCCAATATGATACTGACCCTGCTGTTTCTGTTTGAAACGGTTACAGGAATAATTTTGCTGGCTTTCACCGAAGGGGGAGGTAGCCATGTCGGATTATGGCATTGGTGGGTAGGTCTGTTGATGATTGCTTTCGTAACAGGTCATATCATTAAGCGCTGGAAAACGCTAAAACTCGGATATTCAAAACTGAAGAAATAACTTCTTTAACACCGGGTTTTGTGCACATCCCGGGGAAAGTGTAATTTTGTCGCTCTCATCAAATGGCCTTTGTCAGATAGCGGCAGTATTTATGACGACAGCAAAACTCGATTATGAACACGGACGGGTAGGCCGTCTTTTCGGCAAAGTGTTTTTCCCTACTTTGTTGGGGATGATTTTTAATACTCTGCTCACCATAATCGATGGCGTATTTATAGGTCGGGGAGTGGGGCCGCAGGGGCTCGCTGCCGTCAATGTTATCGCTCCTCTATTTATGGTGTCAACCGGCATCGGGTTGATGTTTGGGATTGGCGCATCGGTCATTGCCGGCATCGCCTTGGCCTCAAAGGATAATGCCAGGGCCAACAGCATCATCACCTGCGCTTTCCTATTCAGTAGCATCGTGATGGCCGGCATTGTGGTGTACGGCCTGTTTTTCCCGACGGCTTTTGCAAGGGTACTCGGCGCCTCTGACCTACTGATGCCTCATGCCCGGGCCTATCTTCTGTTCTTGTCAATCGGCCTTCTGCCGCTGATGTGGCAGAGTATAGGTTTGATGGTGATTCGTCTTGACGGGTCCCCTAAATATGCCATGATGTGCAATGTCATCCCGGCAACATTGAATATTTTCCTTGACTGGTTGATGATTTTCCCCTTGGGGATGGGGGTGGGAGGCGCTGCCCTGGCAACCTCCATTTCTTGTGTCATCGGCGGTGTGATGGCGGTGGTATATTTCCGCTGGTCGTATGTGCTGAAGTTTACCCGACGCATTACTGACTTCCGCAATACGATATGGAACGAAGTCCGCATCGGCTCATCGGCGTTCATAACCGAGCTTGCCATGTCCATCATGATGTTCACCGGCAACTATATCTTCATGATGTCGTTTGGCGAAAACGGTGTGGCGGCATACGCCGTGGCGTGCTACCTTTTTCCACTGGTATTCATGATCAATAACGCGGTGGCCCAGTCGGCCCAACCTATCATTAGCATCAACTACGGAACCTCCAATCTCGTAAGAGTGAGGCAAGCATTGAAGATTAGCGTATGGGTGGCATTGATATGTGGTCTGATTGAGTCATCGTCAATCGGGTTAATTGCCCGCCCCATTGTAGGGCTCTTTATCCCCGTCAGCAGTGAGGCGGGCAGGCTCGCGGTTTCCGGACTGCCCATTTTCGCAACAGCGGCAATATTCTTCGCACTAAACATTGCCTTGATTGGCTATTACCAAAGTATTGGTAGGGGTGGATTGGCTTTATCCCTCACACTGCTTAGGGGGGTAGTGCTCCTTGTCCCGCTTTTCTTCCTTATGCCTGTACTTTTCCCTCATTGGGGCGTGTGGGGTGCTATCCCCGTGTCTGAGCTTATCACCTCGGCGGTCATCCTCCTCGTTTTCCTCAGGGATGGTAGAAAGTTTATTTCCGTAGAAACTACCGGGCAGCCCTCCTAATTAATCCGTCAATCCCCGGGGATGGAGACACTATTAGAGATTACACACAGACTTCATGTCACACCTTTGGGGCGTGAACGGATTATTCGCAATCTCAAATTGGGGACAGATGATGTCATTGAATATTGCAAGGGAGCTATTTTAAGTGCCGGGGTCGAGGTGGAACGCCGCGGTAAGAATTGGTACGTAACCACACATGACGCAGTAATAACCATCAATGCTCATAGTTTTACAATTATAACTGCGCATTTGCGGGGAGATGTGGCCAGGAGCGGTCAAAAATAGGGGCGGGGGAGGATCGGGGAGCCATCGTGCATTTTTACCCTTATTTACCCAGGGATAAGGCCTGTTTTAGTTAATGAATGTCAAAAGTCGGGTATTTTGAGCTAATGAATGTTAAATGATTTGGAAATAAAGCGAAACGGTTGTACCTTTGCACTCGCTTTTCGGGAACAGCCGCTTTGAGGACTT
>CAYMNF010000095.1:0-3213 GCA_964391735.1 uncultured Bacteroides sp.
TTGCTTTAATTTAGTCCTAATCACAAACCGCAGCATTGCAACCGCTTTGCGGTTGAATATCGTAGCCGTGGGTGAAACCCACGGAAAGCGTAATTGAAAGAAACCGACCAATTTATTGGTCGAACAATCCCGGCATCTCACCCGCGTGGGGCAAATTTGGCCGCGTGGATGCCGGCGTATTCCGGGGCGGAAGGCGACCCGTTCGCGTGGGTAACGTCGGCACATTCGACCGGCGGACGCACGAGCCGTACGTCCCTACGTTCGGGTATTATCCCTGGGGGAGTAAATATTTGGATGTCAATTGTTTATGCGGCAATTTGTTTGCCGCGTCCCTACGTTCGGGTGGGACCTTGTGCGGGTAATGTGCAGGGGATTTTTGGGATTGAAACCTACAGGTCGATCCAGGTGATGTCAATGATGCGGGGCTCGGGGGCGGGGAAGCGGGCGTCATCATGCGAGACTGTTACCTCAATGTAGATTTCGGTGAATTTGATGTATTCGCCTTCATGCGGAAGAATGCGTTTGCGCCGCTGACGCTTTGGCGCATGCCACCCGGGTTTGCGGGGAGCCGGGTCCGGCTCGGCGTCGGGATTCCCGAAGCGGCTGCGCATGCGCTCTTGCAGGTCGCGCGCTGCACGGTACTGCCGGTATATGCGGTAGCCAACAATCACTATGGGTCGCACGATAACCCACAGCAGGAACAATATTATTAATAGGACAAAAAACTTCACACCGATGGGGTTGGTCAAGCCATATTTTTACGGCCGAAGACTGATATAAGGATGTATAACAAGATAACCCAGGCAAGGCCGGGAACACCGTCGGTAATGAGGAACACCACGGTGGCGAGGATGATTATGTAGCGGCGGAAGTTGTCGCGCAGACGCAGGTTCTTGAACTTAAGCGAGAACATGGGCAGCGGGGAGACCATCAGGTAGGACATTACCACTATCATCGTCAGCATGACAACGGTTGCCGGGTATCCGTGTTTCAGGATCCACGCGCCGGTGCCAATCCAGAAGATAGCCGAGGCGGGTATCGGCAGCCCTATGAATGAGGTTGTCTGGCGGGTGTCAACGTTGAAGCGCGCCAGCCTGAGTGCGCCCATCACGGGGATGAGCACGACGGTGAAAGGTACCCACGCCGGGGCGTCAACAGCGGTGAGCACGGCGTACATCATCAGTGCCGGAGCAAGCCCGAATGAGACGCAGTCACAGAGCGAGTCCAACTCCTTGCCGATGGCCGATGTTGTGTGGAGCAGTCGTGCCACAAACCCGTCGGCAAAGTCAAAAACGGCGGCCGCGCCAATGAGGATTGCGGCCCAGGTGATGCCTGTCAGGCCCCAGAACGGGCCATTGCCGCCTGACAAAGCGGCGATACATGCCAGAGACCCGCATAGGATGTTGAGGCATGTTACGGCATTGGCTATATTGCGTCTAAACATAAAAGTTTCAGGTTTTAACAGATAAAGGGCGGGGCTCAGCGACTCTGCTGTGCCAGGCGGGCTATTTGCGTCACACCCCCGGTGGTCTTGTCGCCGACCTTGACGAGGACATCAGAATCCACGGGAAGATAAATATCCACTCTCGAGCCGAATTTTATGAAACCCATGTGCTCCTCAACGCTGCATTGGTCGCCGGGCTCAGCGTATGTGACGATGCGTCGAGCTATCGCCCCGGCCACCTGGCAAACCACCACCGGTTGGCCGGCGTCGGCGTGGATAAGCACCGAGCTGTGCTCATTCTCAATGCTGGCTTTGGGTAGGTAGGCTGAGTAGAAACGCCCCTTGTAGTGTCGCACGGCCCGCACAACCCCGTTGACGGGGAACCAGTTGGCATGGACATTGAAGATGGTCATGAACACCGATATTTGCAGAGCCGGCCCCTGCAGGTACTCATTTTCGGTAACCTGCTCCACGGCCACGACGGTGCCGTCGACCGACGAAATCACGGCATACGGGTCATCGGCCAGGGGGCATTGCCGGCGCGGGGAGCGAAAAAAGTTCAGGACCAGCAGGTATATGACGCCTGAGATTGCCGAGAAGCACACCGGCAGAGCTATGGGCCGCATAAACAGCCATGCGGCAGCGTTCACCACCCCAAGGATTCCAAATAGAATCAGCAGGATGTTGACGCCCTCGCGGTGGATTTTGACGCGGCGAATTTTCACTGTGTTTATAATATGTATGGGAGGGGAATCCCCCTTGCTGGGTCCAATAAATAGTTATAAGGTCTGACAAAGATACAAATATTTATTCAAAGCATACAACAAAGGGGTGAAAAAGGGTCGGGAAAGACCGACACTGCGCGGGCATGATGAAAAATATTTGCACAAGAAAATAAAAATGCCGATATTTGCCGCGCAAAATACCGTTGTGGCCGGTAAAGACGTTGAAATTTTTCAGCGCGCCCGGCGGTGAAACTTGAAACCCGTTTACAAACAACATGTACGCAATCGTTGAAATCCAAGGACAACAGTTCAAGGCAGAGCCTGAGAAGTTCTTGTATGTTCACTATCTTGGCGACGGCATCAAAGAAGGAGACACAGTTGAGTTTGACCGTGTACTGCTCGCCCAAGCTGAAGACGAGGTGAAAGTTGGCGCTCCCACCGTTGACGGCGCCAAGGTGGTTTGCCAGGTGCTTACCCCTATGCTCAAAGGAGACAAAGTGATTGTCTTCAAGAAAAAACGTCGTAAAGGCTATCGCCGCAAAAACGGCCATCGCCAGATGTTCTCAAAAGTATTAATCAAAGAAGTTGTCGCTTAACAGCTTTTAAAAACCCACTCACAACATGGCACATAAAAAAGGTGTCGGCTCGTCAAAGAACGGCCGCGAGTCAGAAAGCAAGCGACTCGGCGTAAAGATTTCAGGCGGACAATTCGCCAAGGCAGGTAACATCATCAAGCGTCAGCGTGGTACCGTGCACCACCCGGGCCTGAACGTAGGCATGGGTCGTGACCACACCCTGTTTGCGCTTGTTGACGGCACCGTTGTCTTCACCAAAGGCAAGGAAGGCCGCGCCTACATCAACGTTAAGCCCCTTGAGGCATAACGCCGGGGGAGATTCCCTGACTTAATGACACAAAGGCTGCTCCGTAACCGGGGTGGCCTTTTTGTCGTCTGTGGGGACCGGCATTCAGAAGGGCTGCCGAAGGAGGCGGCTCGGATACGCAGTGTTAAAACCGGCGGTTTGACACCCGAGGCGCAAAAAAAG
>CAYMNF010000096.1:0-3172 GCA_964391735.1 uncultured Bacteroides sp.
TGAAAATTTAATCGTGCACCTGAACGACCGTGAATGTGTCAGGATGCAAAAAAGGCTGTGACCAAATGTCTGGCACAGCCTTTTGTATGTGTTGTTTATTGTCAGAGCATCAGAGGATGCGTTTTGCGCCGATAAAGTGTTTTGAGTAGTAAGCGTTATCGGGGAACTGCTGGTACACAACGCCTTTGCGGGTTGAGGCGTGGATAAACTTGCAGCTGTTGTTCTCGCGGTCAACGCTTGCAACGATGGCAACATGTCCTACGCGACCTTTGCCTGAGCGTGCTGACGAGAAGAAGAGCAGGTCACCGGGCTTGAGGTCATTTACAGACACGTGGCGGCCCATGGTGTACTGCATGCTTGAGGTGCGCAGCAAGTCAACGCCAACACCGTGACGGTAAACATAGCTGGTGAAACCTGAGCAGTCAAACGAGGTAGGGCCAACGGCACCCCAAACGTAGGGGCGACCCAAAAAGCGTTTGGCATATTCTACCAAGTCTTGAGCTTTCTCTGAGAGTTGAATGTCGCGTGCCTCGGGTGCATCAATGTTTGCGAAGGGTGAGTTGGCGCGGCAGCTCTGAAGGGCTGACTCCAGAAAATTCTCGCTGAGGGTCTGTATCTCGAAAGCGGCGGGAACGCCGGTGGGATGATTGACGGGAACAGGAATCGGGTCGGCCTTTACAAGGGTGGGGAGCAAGAGGGTTGCACCCAGGGCAATCCCTTTGAGTATGGCTACGCGATTCTTTATGATGTTTTTAAGGGTCATTTCTTTTGAATTTTGGCATTTTGCTCAAGAAATTTGTTTTTAACGTTTCAGATGAGCGGGCAATGCCTGTATGTCTTTGCAATGTGTCGGTTTTGGTGTGTCCAAGTGAGTCGTTTTTGACTTCCGACAATACAAAGGTACGCAAAAAAGGAGGGCCCGGCAAATCGCAAAATCCTGAGAATGGGCATGTTGGCTGAAATCTAAATAAACCTGAAATGCTTAAACAAAATTTCACAATTCGGGCAGTCTGTTAACAGAAAGAGGTAGGAAAGAGGGAATAAATTACACTTATTAACACTCGTTAACACATGCCTTTTTTCGAATATTCAGGTAATTTTGCAGCTTAATTGTTTGACTGTCAGTAAATTGCTTTAAGATTAACATTTAGTAACACATATATTCCGCGAAAATGGGTTGAAAATGGCCATAATGCACACAAACCACCGGGTGTGTGTAAGGGTAAATGTTAAAATCACGACAAAATAATTACAAAACTTAACTAAAATTAACACCATTGAGCTAAACCAAGTTTTCGGCAAAGGTGTTGTGGCATCTCGAAGCCATGAAAATTGAATTATCTTTGTGGCATGGCAGATAATTACCTTGAGAAACGTATGGAGGAGCATCGCCGAGGAGCCAAGAAGATGTTCAGGATGCCCCGGCCCGTACGGGCAGTCTTTGTGGTGGATGGCATTGAGCGTGCCGATGTAGTGCGCAGCCTGCGCGCCGCCGGGGATGTGGCCGTGGCCTTCTCGGGAACGGATGCGAAGGCCGGGGCGCTGTTGGCACAGCAGTGCGGAGCGCGTTTCTATCTTGTGGGGGGTGATGCTACCCTTGAGAGCGCCATTGACCGGGCGCGCGCCCATTGGGAGAAAATCCCCTTTGAGGTGTCTAAAAGTTGAGCATGAAAGGGGCTAACAGAGCCCGGTATTCTTTGGTGTAGCCGCTGCTGTCGCTGATGGTCAGGTAATGTTGTGCAGGCTGTTGAAGGGGTTCAACCCCTGTCTCCCAGATTGTACGCACCCAGGGGCGACGCTCGTTTTGCCGAAAGTGCAGAATGCGCCGAGGCGTTAGTTTAGCTAAGGAAATAGCTTCGGCAACAGCAGAATCAGTGGTGGTGGGAGCGATAAATACCAAGCGACCAACCGGGGAGAGCATCTCTGCGGCAATGGATGGCAATGTGAGGTGAGAAAACCTGCCGGCGTGTCGGGCGGTAGCACGTGCAAGGTCAGGCGAGTGTAATGTCTCGGTGAAGAAAGGTGGGTTGCTGATGATTACGTCAAATTTCCCACGCACGCTCAGGATGTCGGCGGTTTCAACCTTTACTCGACTTGCAAAGGGAGACTCGGCAGCGTTGAGGGATGCATCCGCCACAGACCCCGGGTGGATGTCAACGGCCAAAACGCATGCCTCAGGGGCGCGTTGAGCAGCCATCAGCGCCAATATCCCACAGCCGCATCCGGCATCAAGAATAGTGTGGGCATCGGACACATCGGCCCACGCCCCAAGGACAGCCGCATCGGTTGTGACCTTCAATGCAGACTGTCTGTCTTGTAACGTAAACTCTTTGAAACGGAACATCAATCCCGGGGCGCCTCACTGCCCCCAACAGGGAGTTGGTTGAGTTGCTCGATATAGTCAAGAATCTGCTCGCGGCCGCGTCCATCCTCGGCAGAGGTTAGGAAAATAGGAGGCAGCTCCTCCCACTGCTCCAGTAGGCGGCGGCAATACTCATCAACCTTGCTCTTCCCGGCATTGGGGCCCATCTTGTCCATCTTCGTAAAGACTATGGAGAATGGTACGCCGTTCTCGCCTAACCATTCCATAAACTCCATGTCAATTTTTTGCGGGTCATGGCGCGAGTCAATCAGCAGGAAAAGGTTAGTCATCTGTGGCCGATGCAGAATATACCTCTCAATCATGTTGCGCAGCTCGTTGCGTGCCTCCTTGCCGCGTCGTGCATATCCATACCCCGGCAAGTCAACGATATTCCACTTGTCGTTGACGGTAAAATGGTTTATCAGCATGGTCTTGCCCGGGGTGGCCGACGTCTTGGCAAGCCCCTTTTTGCCGGTGAGCATATTTATGAGTGATGATTTCCCTACATTACTTCGACCAATAAAAGCATACTCATGCTGCCCGGTGTCGGGACACTTGTCAACCGAGGGGCTGCTTATCAGGAAACGAGCTGTATTTACAATCATGGTTATGAAAAATATTGAGTTAGAAACGCATTTCTATAGGTATAACACCTGAAAAGCTGAAAAAGCCGATTCTGAGGGGGGAGAATCAAAAAAAAGCCCCTGAAATGCTTAGGACTTCAGGGGTGTTGATTTTTTTAGAGGTACCAAGCAGAATCGAACTGCTGTACACGGTTTTGCAGACCGTTGCCTAACCACTCGGCCATGG
>CAYMNF010000097.1:0-2874 GCA_964391735.1 uncultured Bacteroides sp.
GGTCTGCGCACCAAGAAGATTCTCACGCTTGAGGACATCGGCCGTCGCCGCGCCATAGGCAACTTCCAGGAACTCAACATCATTGTTAAGGGCGACGTTGACGGCTCAATCGAGGCGTTGAGCGACTCACTCATCAAGCTCTCAACCCCTGAGATTCAGGTTAATGTACTGCACAAGGGTGTTGGTGAGATCTCAGAGAGCGATGTGACCCTGGCTGCGGCCTCAGACGCCATCATCATCGGTTTTCAGGTGCGCCCGTCATTGGCTGCCCGTCGTGAGGCCGAGCGTGAGGGTGTTGAGATACGCCTATACTCCGTTATATATCAGGCTATCGAAGAGGTCAAGGCCGCAATGGAGGGTATGCTTGCTCCCGAAATCAAGGAGGAGGTTACCGGTACCGCTGAGGTTCTGCAGACGTTCAAAATCTCAAAGGTCGGTACTATCGCCGGTGCTTTGGTGCGCGAGGGCAAAATCAAGCGCTCATGCAAAGTGCGCCTCATTCGCGACGGTATCGTCAAGTACACCGGCGAGCTCGGCTCATTGCGCCGCATGAAGGATGACGTCAAGGAGGTCACCGCCGGGTATGACTGCGGTATCTCAATAGCCGGATACAACGACCTGCATGAGGGCGACCTCATTGAGGCATACGAGGAGGTTGAAGTAAAGAAGACCCTGTGACACTACACCTTAATATAGGGACAAATTTAGGCGATCGCCGTTCAAACCTTGAACGAGCGGTCGCTGCCCTTGAAAGGCGCTTGGGGAAACTGCGTCTCAGCCCCATTATCGAGAGCGAGCCCTGGGGATTTGCCGGTTCGCAATCCTTCCTCAACCTCGGGGTTGCCGTTGAGGTCAATGATGATGCTGACCCGTTGGCACTGCTGGATGTTGTGCAGCAAGCCGAGCGCGAGGTTGATGCCTCGCCGCATCGCAACCCCGACGGGACATACCGCGACCGGGTGATAGACATCGACATGATAGCGTTGGGGGAGGTCCGCCTCAATCATCCCCGGTTGGTGTTGCCCCACCCCCATGCCTCAGAGCGAGACTTTGTTATGCTCCCCTATACGTGGCTCTGTGAGCATCCCGACGGCAGTTGCCCGCTTGGACAGAGCGGCACCCACAGCGAGTTAACCCTCCCCGACGGGCCCTAAAGGCCCGCTAACGAAAAAGTTGGCACAAAAATTGTAAAAAAAAAGTGTTAAATTGTTATAGTTAAAAAAAAATAACTATTTTTGCCGTGATTTCTGAACTTATGCCCAAAGCATTTGTTTAGTAGTTAAGGCTTAGCCATTCGGGGAAGTTTCTTCTTTGTGGTTTTTAATCCTTTTGTAGACAATTAATTATTCAACATCAATATCTGTATCACTAACCATTAGCGAGAGATGAAAAAATTGACTCTTCTTGCTGCGTTTGGAGTAACGCTCTTCGCAGCCGGTCAGGCTAACGCTCAGGAAGTGGTAGTTGCTGAAGAAGCTGTCAGCGTTACCACATACGACGTGCCCTGCAAAAATCACTACATCCACGATTGGCACAAGAACTGGTTTATCCAGGTTGGCGCCGGTGCGCACATGCCTTTCGTTGAGGACACCCGTTTCGGCCACAACTGGTACAAGGACATCACCGCTACCTATAATGTAGGTTTCGGTCACTGGTTCTCACCCTACTTGGGATTCCGCTTCACCGGTTTCTACACTGCTAACCACTGGGATAGCAAAAAATCATGGAGCAAATCAAAGAACGCAAATCTCAACTTTGAGATCATGTGGGATGCTTTGAACTCAATCTGTGGTGTTAAGTCAGACCGTGTATTCTCTATCATCCCCTTCTTGGGTGTTGGTGGTGCTTTCACATGGGACTTCAACGACAACCCCGCATACGTAAACGTATATGATAACCACCAGAATCCCAAAGCCAACGTATGGACAATGCCCGTTAGCGCCGGTATCCAGCTGCGCTTCCGTCTTTGCAAGTATGTTGACTTCTTCGCTGAAGGTCGTTTCATGTTCTACAGCGACGAGTGGAACCGCTATGCTGCCAACCGTCCCTTCGACGTTGACGCTGTAGCCCTCGGTGGTTTCAACTTCAACCTTGGCGGTCGTGAATATCAGTCAATCAACCCCTGCGACTATCTGGACCAGATTGCTGCCCTCAACAACCAGGTTAACGACATGCGTGGCGCACTCGCTACCACCGCTGCCGCTCTCGCTGCTTGCCAGGCTCAGCTCCCCTGCCCCGAGGTTGCTCCCGTTACCCAGACCAACGTTGTTCGCCAGGCTGCTCCCATGTTGAGCTGCGTACGCTTCAAAATCAACAGTGCTGTTGTAACTCCCTACGAGGAGGTTAACGTTTACAACGTTGCTGAGTACATGAAGGCTAACCCCGATGTAAAGGTTATCATCCGTGGCTATGCTGACAAAGATACCGGTACTGCCGCTTACAACATGAAGCTTTCAGAGCGTCGTGCACAGGCCGTTTATGACATGCTCGTAAACAACTACGGCATCGACTCAAGCCGTCTCCGCACCGAGCAGTTCGGTTCAGACGTTCAGCCCTACAAGGAGAACAACTGGAACCGCATCGTTCTCTTCACCGAATAATCTCCATAAAGATTACATAACAAAAGGAGGTCGTGTAGCTACACGACCTCCTTTTGTTACATCGTCACCGTCCATAATAACGCCGAACCTCAAATAAGGACCGAACGTAGCCATACTTTGTGAAAAATATTGATTACAAACTGCTTATTCGCTTGAAAGTAGCGGCCAAACGTAGGACAAGGCTCGTGTGTCCGGTGGGCTAAAGGTTGACGTGGGACCGGTATTGTTCGACCAATAAATTGGTCGGGAATATGGGCTAATATGGACCGTGGGC
>CAYMNF010000098.1:0-2509 GCA_964391735.1 uncultured Bacteroides sp.
ATCGAGGTTGTACACCGCAGCGAGCAGAGCAAGCTGTACTATCTGCGCTACAAGATTGCTGATGGTGACGGGTATGCAATCGTTGCCACCACTCGCCCCGAAACCATCATGGGCGACACCGCTATGTGTATAAACCCCAACGACGCCAAAAACGCGCATCTCAAGGGTAAGCGCGTCATCGTTCCGCTGGTCGGGCGTGAGATCCCCGTGATTGAGGATGAGTATGTCGAGACGGACTTCGGCACAGGCTGTCTGAAGGTCACCCCCGCCCACGATGTCAACGACTACATGTTGGGCCAGAAGCATAATCTCGCCTCGATAGACATCTTCAACGACGATGCCACCGTCTCAGAGGCCGCCGGCATGTATGTGGGTATGGACCGCTTTGCTGTGCGCAAGCAGATAGTTGAGGACCTCAAGGCCGCCGGTTTGCTTGAGAAGGTTGAGGACTACACCAACTCGGTGACATACAGCGAGCGTAACCCCGACACGGCCACCGAGCCCCGTCTGTCATCACAATGGTTCCTGAAGATGGAGGGCCTTGCCAAGCCCGCCCTTGAGGCTGTTGAGGAGGATATAGTACGTTTTATCCCCGACAAGTTCAAGAACACCTATCGCCACTGGATGACTGAGGTACATGACTGGTGCATCAGCCGCCAGCTGTGGTGGGGCCATCGCATCCCCGCCTGGTACTTGCCCGACGGCCGATTTGTTGTCGCTGAAGATGAGGATGAGGCCCTGGTACTTGCCCGGGCCATTGACCCGGACATCAAGGCCGAGCAGTTGCGCCAAGATGAGGATGTGCTTGACACTTGGTTCTCATCATGGCTCTGGCCCATATCTCTTTTCAACGGTATTTTGGAGCCTGACAACGAGGAAATCAGATACTACTATCCCACCAACGACCTTGTTACGGGTCCCGATATTATCTTCTTTTGGGTTGCCCGCATGATTGTGGCCGGCTATGAGTTTAAGGGTCTGCCCCCCTTCCGCAACGTATACTTTACCGGTATTGTGCGTGACGAGATTGGCCGCAAGATGTCAAAACAGTTTGGGAACTCGCCCGACCCGATTGAACTCATCAACACCTATGGAGCCGACGGTGTGCGCATGGGTATCATAATGTCTGCCCCCGCCGGTAACGATATCCTTTTTGACAAGAAACTCTGTGAGAACGGTCGCAACTTCTGTAACAAAATCTGGAATGCCTTCCGTCTGGTAAAAGGCTGGGAGGTAGACCGCACGTTGCCGCAACCCGCAACAGCCGCCATCGCGTCAGAGTGGTTTGAGGCTCAGCTGGCAAAGACGGCTGCCGAGATGGCTGACCTTTTCGGCAAGTTCCGCATCTCTGAGGCTCTGACGCTCCTCTATCGTCTCTTCTGGGATGAGTTCTCTTCCTGGTATCTTGAGATGATCAAACCGGCCTATCAACAGCCCATTGACGGCAAGACTTTTGACGATGCCAACCGCTATTTTGACTATCTGTTGCGTCTGCTGCATCCCTTTATGCCGTTTATCACCGAGGAGTTGTGGCAGAATCTTGCCGAGCGTCGCCCCGGGGAGTCCATTATGTACGCCTCGCTGGCTGAGATTCCTTCAGCCGCCAATGACCGCATCTTGGCCGATATGGAGGTAGCAAAGGAGATTGTAAACGGCGTGCGTGGGGTACGCGCAGCACGCAATATACCGCAAAAGGAGGCTTTGACCCTGAATATTATCGATGCCGACGAGCCGGCACTTGCCTCGGTAATCAGTAAGCTTGCCAACCTGCAAGGTCTCGCTCCCCGAGCAGCAAAGGACGCCTCAGCGGCTGCATTCATGGTGGGAACGTTAGAGTTTGCAGTACCTTTGGCCGGCCTGTTGGATGTTGATGCCGAGCGAGCAAAACTCCAAAAACAGATTGACTATTACACCGGCTTCAAGGCTACCGTGCTCAAGAAACTTGGCAACGAGCGATTCGTGTCAAAGGCACCCGCTGCAGTGGTTGAGGTCGAGCGCAAGAAGTTGGCCGACGCCGAGGCGCGTCTGGCAGCCCTGACAGCAGCCCTCCAAGCCCTTGGATGAAGAGTTTAGGTTGCCGCAGACGCAACCCTCAAAATCCCAAAGAAGAAACAATACCCGAGCGTCCCCACGTTTGGGTATTGTTTTGGGAGGGTAATTTTTGGGGTGTCAATTTTTTATGCTGACATTTGTTTACCGCGAACGTTCGTTTGGGTAATCCCATGGTTATGGGTTAAAGTCGTGATTACGACCAATTTATTGGGTTAATAAGGGCCGGTGTGTTGGGAGTTATGGGCACAAAAAAAGGGTAAGCTGGCTACATCGCGCCGCTCAACCCCCTACCGCTGCTTCCGCAAAGATCTCACGGGGTTCAGGGGGAGCATGCCGTGTAGGACTTACCCGGGTGCAAAGGTACAAAAATTTGATGATGCTCCAAATTTTTTTCGTGCCGTTAGCAGGGCAACCGCATCAAAATTTGGCATTAAGAAGCATATTACTTAGATAGTCG
>CAYMNF010000099.1:0-2376 GCA_964391735.1 uncultured Bacteroides sp.
TTAGAGCCTCTTGACGGATTCGAACCGACGACCCCGAGATTACAAATCACGTGCTCTGGCCAACTGAGCTAAAGAGGCATTTATGTCACCGTTCTCTTTGCCCCGAGAGGTTTTAACCCCCGAAAGCGATTGCAAAGATATAACCTCTTTTTTTACCCACCAAATATTTTTGCAAAAAAGTTTATCCCCGCAAGTGCTTTTTATTGGTTATACGTTTATAATCAACAATTTAGCTCCCGAGCGATTTAACACATTTTTCAAATTCAATTTATTGCCACGTTGTCATTTTCTGCCTAATTGCTTATTTTTGCAACGAATGACATATTTTTTTGTCCTATCTATGCCTCAGGCACAATTTGCAACATCCTTAATACCATAATATAATATGGAAAACCTCACTAACCTGCGCAAAAAGATGCGCGACAACGGCATTGATGCCGTAATAGTTCCGCAAACCGACCCTCACCACGGCGAATATCTTGCTGACCACTGGCAACTGCGTCGCTTCCTCAGCGGCTTCACCGGTTCAGCCGGCCAGTTGGTTGTAACGCTTGACAAGGCCCTGCTGTGGACCGACTCTCGCTACTTCCTCCAAGCGGCCCAACAGCTGCAAGGCACAAGCATTGAGCTTATGAAGGAGGGCCTGCTTGAGACCCCGTCAATCGAGAAGTGGCTCACTGAGAACCTGAAGGCCGGCCAAGTGGTGGGTTTCAACGGCATGATGTTCTCAATTGATGAGACCCGCAACCTCGAGAAGGTGCTTGAAGGGGCCGGACTGAAAGTCGATCCGGACTTTGACCCGGCTGAGGCCGATGTTTGGCCTGACCGCCCCGAGTTGCCTCTTGACCCGGTATACATCCACAAAATTGAATATGCCGGCGAACCGGCCGCCGAAAAAATCGCCTCTGTGCTGGCCAATGCCAAAGCCCAGGGTGCCGACATGGCGTTCATCTCAGCCCTTGATGAGATTGCCTGGACCCTGAACATCCGCTCAAACGACGTTTGCGACAATCCGGTTGCTACGGCCCACCTGCTTCTTGGCCCGGACAAATCAGTTTTGTTCATCAACAATAAGAAGATCAACGAGGAGGTAAAGGCATATCTTGCCGGCATCAAAGTTACCGTTATGCCGTACGAGGATGTGCTGGATTACATCAAGGAACTCCCCGCTGATGCCCGCGTGCTGCTGAGTGCCACACAATCAGCCGGCCGAGTATTACGCGTTCTTGGCGACCGCGCGGTTGTCGGCACCTCTGCCGTGGCGATGCTCAAGGCCGTTAAAAACGACATCCAGATTCAGGGCGTTCACAAGGCTATGTTGCGCGACGGCGTGGCCATGGTGCGCTCACTGCGCGAGATTCGTCGCCGTGTGGCTGAGGGTATTCCCACCACCGAGATGGATGTAGCCGATATCCTGACCCACTTCCGCTCGATGGGCGAGGGGTACAAGGGAGAGTCTTTCGCCACCATCGCCGGTTATGCCGGTCACGGTGCTATTGTGCACTACTCAGCTACCCCTGAGAGCAACGCCACGCTCAAACCCGAGTCATTGTTGCTCATCGACTCAGGCGCGCAATATCTTGACGGCACCACCGACATCACCCGCACTATCGCCCTTGGTACCCCCACCGAGGAACAACGACACAACTTCACCCTGGTGATGCAGGGCCACATTGACCTTGCCATGAGTGTATGGCCTGACGGCACCACCGGCCATCAGCTTGACGCCATAGCTCGCATGCCGCTCTGGAAAGAGGGCCTGTCATTCCTGCACGGAACGGGCCACGGCGTGGGACACTTCCTGGGTGTGCATGAGGGCCCCCAGTCAATTCGCCTCAATGACACCCATGCGCCGCTCATCCCGGGCATGATTACGTCAAACGAGCCGGGTGTTTACCTCTCAGACCGCTACGGCATACGCTGCGAGAACCTGACCCTGGTTGTCCCGGCCTTTGAAACCGAATTTGGCCGCTTCTTCAAGTTTGAGACCCTGACGCTTTGCCCGTTTGACCGCTCGCTCTTTGAGGTGTCAATCATGACCCCCGAACAGATAGCATGGCTCAACGCCTATCACAAAAAGACGCGTGAGGCACTGATGCCGCTTCTCACCGATGAGGCTGACCGCCGCTTCCTGGAGCAGGCCACCGAGGCCCTCTGATGTATCCATAAAACGGGCAGCCGGCACAAGGCTGCCCGTTTTCTTTACTCCTCCCCAATCGCTGTCTTTGCCGGAAAAATAACGAAGTTGTCCGGTTTTTTTAGTTTGGGTATTGCAAAATCTATATTTTCGGTTTACCTTTGCAGCCGAAACATAGCCGGTACCATGGCCGAGTGGTTAGGCAACGGTCTGCAAAACCGTGTACAGCAGTTCGATTC
>CAYMNF010000100.1:0-2207 GCA_964391735.1 uncultured Bacteroides sp.
GCGGCGACATGAACTATGCATGGCCCTCAGCCGAAATCGCCGTTATGGGCGGTGCCGGTGCCGTTGAGGTGCTCTATGCCAAGGAGGCTAAGGCCAGCGATGACCCCAAAGCCCTTATGGCCGAGAAGGAGAAAGAGTATAACAAACTTTTCTGCAACCCCTACAATGCTGCACGTTACGGCTACATTGATGACGTCATCGAGCCGCGCAATACCCGCTTCCGCGTGATACGCGCCCTGCAGCAGTTGCAAACCAAGAAGCTCACCAATCCGGCCAAGAAGCACGGCAATATACCCCTGTAAGACAGGGTGATCCCCTTGAGGCGGGGACGCGGCCCCGATGTCCGTGTCCCCGGCTCTTTTAAAAAAAGGGGTGAAAAGTAGTGAAGGGGAATAAACCCTCCCCGCACTGCACATGAATCTTTCAATCAGGCAAAACAAAAAGATGAAAAAAATCCTGATATTAACCTTGCTGATGCTGGGATGCGGTGTTGCCATGCAGGCACAGTCACGCCGCGCCCTGCGCATCAATGAGGTTATGGTGTTAAACGACTCGTCAGTGGTTGATGACTATGGGTGTCACCGGGCATGGATTGAGATTTTCAACTCAAACTTTGCGCCAATCGACATTGCCAAGGTCTACATTACCGATGACCTCTCAAATCCCACCAAATATGCCATACCCTTAGGCGACAAGGCAACCGTTATCAAAAAACGCCAGATGGCTGTCTTTTGGGCTGACCAAGAGCCTGAGAAGGGGACTTTCCACACCAATCTGAGGCTGATACCTGGGCAAGAAAACTTTATAGCAATCTTTGATGCTGACGGCAAAACCCTTATTGACTCGGTAACAGTGCCGGCATCACTGCTCGCGAATCAATCCTACGCACGTTCATCAGACGGTTTCGGTGAATGGGGCGTGCGCAAAAACAGCAAAGGTAGTTTTGTCACCCCCAATGCCAACAATGTGTTGGTGACATCAAACGCAAAGGTTGATTTCTTCAGCAAATATGATGTCAACGGCCTTAGCCTGACGGTCTTGGCAATGGGCATCGTTTTCTCGGCCCTGCTGTTGCTGTGTATCTGTTTCTACTTCATCAGCAAGATTGGCGAGGCTGTGCAGCATCGCAACAAAGTTAAAACCTCAAAAACCAAACATACAGAAAAGAAGAAGATGGAACGCCGCCACGACTCCGGCGAGGAGATTGCAGCCATCGTTATGGCTTTGCATGAGCACCTCAATGTCCATGACCGCGAATCAGCTATCTTGACCCTGAACCGCGTCAAGAAGGCTTACTCGCCCTGGAACTCAAAGATATATAATATGCGTCAGATACCTTTCCGCAAGGTGTGGTAATGCGCTGAAGTTGATTTAGAATAATAGTTTTTTAAGAAAAAAATGAAAGAATATAAATACAAAATCAACGGTACAACATACAACGTTGCCGTTGGAGACATTGAGAACCATGTTGCCCATGTTGAGGTAAACGGAACCGCATACTCTGTTGAGCTGAACCAGGCTCAGCCCGTAAACATTGTCAAGGCCCCCCGCCCGGCAGCTGCCCCCCGTACCGAGACCGGCGAAAAGGTTATCTCAAAACCGGCCGCAGGCCCTGCAGGCGGCTCACGCATCACCGCCCCGCTCCCCGGCACCGTGTTGTCAATTGAAATCAACAGGAAAAAATGGTATAGGAAAATCTAGTATATTGAAGATGATTCTTGGAGAAGAGATTAAATATAGTGGAGAAATAAAAGTTGCAAACGATTTAAAAATGTCTTATGTATCTCAGAGTACAGAAAATTTAAGAGGAGACTTGAAAGCTTTTGTACAAGAAAGTAAAATAGATGAGAGTATTTTTAAAGCAATGCTTTCTAAAATGGGATTTTCAAAATTAGATTTTGAAACAAAGCTTGAGGAAATGAGTGAGGGTCAGAAAAAGAAAGTGCTAATTGCCAAAAGCATAACAGAACAAGCCAATATCTATATATGGGACGAGCCTTTGAATTACATAGATATACTAACAAGAGAGCAGATAGAAGAGGCAATTTTGAAATATAAGCCAACACTTATTTTTGTTGAGCATGATAAAACTTTTGTAGAGAAAGTTGCAACAAAAATTTTAGAATTAGAAAATAATTGTTAGATAGGAGTAAAAATGGAGAATTTTGGAATGTCAATGTTATGGTATTGGGTAGCATATTTTATTG
>CAYMNF010000101.1:0-2152 GCA_964391735.1 uncultured Bacteroides sp.
GAAAAATGTGCAAAACCGACGAAAATTCTTGATGCTTTAGCACAAAATCCATATCTTCGCTGTTATAGTAGATGCGGGGCCTTGATTAGCTAACCACTGGCCCCGGCGAAGAGTATGAACATCCTTATAAGATTCCTGAATCACCTGAAGCATGAGCGGGGTTTGGCGACAAACACCGTCGAGGCCTATAGGCGTGACATAGAGTCGCTGTTGGAGTTTTTGGGATGCCATGCTGAAAGTTTCGTTCCGCAAGATGTAACCCCCGGAGACGTGCGGGCCTGGATGGCTTGGCGCGGTCGCCGCGGGGTTTCTGCTCGTAGCCTTAAGCGTGGATTGTCTGCCCTAAGCACCCTCTATCGCTTTTTGCTCCGCCGGCAAGAGGTCTCCCACAACCCGGTCTCAGAGGTTACACCCCCCAAGACCGCCAAGCCGCTGCCGGCCTTTGCCAAGGAGCGCGAGACGGCAGCGATGCTGGATGCCCTGGACACGGAATCCGCCAAGAATCCCGATAATCTGCGCACCCTTGAGCAACGACTTGTAGTGGAGCTGCTGTACGTGACGGGTATGCGCTGTTCCGAGCTCATTGATTTGCGGGATGTCGATGTTGACACCGTTGACGGGAGTCTGCGCGCCATCGGTAAACGCCGGCGTGAGCGTGTTATCCCCTTCGGCAAAGATATCGCTGCTGACATTGACGCATACCGAGCCCTGCGCAACAGCGTGGTGGGGGAAACCGAGACCCTGCTGGCACGTGAAGACGGCAAGCCTCTTGGGCGCACGCGCGTGTACCGCACCGTACGTGACGCTATGATACGCAACGATGTCCATGCACTGCGCCTCAGCCCGCACACGCTTCGCCATTGTTGCGCAACCGACCTGCTGAACCGCGGCGCCGAACTTAATGCAGTAAAAAATCTTTTGGGACACGCCTCTTTGGCAACCACCCAACTATATACCCACATCTCGGGTAGAGAACTAATACGTAATTATCAACAGGCCCACCCTCGTGAGGCCAATAAACCAAAAATGCCCTATGGAAATCAGAATTAACGCCGTACATTTTGACATAGCTGAAAAGCTTGAGCAGTTCATCAACAAGAAAGCTGAAAAACTGTCACACCGCAATCCCGGTATCAACATCCTTGAGTTCAACCTTAAGGTGGTAAAACCTGAAAGCGCCCTCAACAAACAGGCTATTGTCAAGGCTATAGTCCCCAATGTTGAGGAGATTGTCGCTGACAAAAAGGCTGATACCTTTGAGGAGGCCATCGATGTATGCCTCGAGGCTATTGACCGTCAACTTGAAAAGCTGAAAAATAAAAAGTAAACAACCAAAAAATTCCCTGAGGGTTGATTGCCGGTTTTGCAAAACCGCCAAATATGGCTACCTTTGCAGCGAGAAAACCAAATAGTTACAATTAACCCCACTGTCTTACACAAAAATATGGTAAATTATAAGGACTTGGGTTTGGTAAACACCAGAGAGATGTTTGCCAAAGCAATCAAGGGAGGTTATGCCATCCCCGCTTTCAACTTCAACAACATGGAGCAGCTGCAGGCAATCATCAAGGCCGCTGCTGAGGAGAAATCACCCGTAATACTGCAGGTATCAAAAGGTGCCCGCAACTATGCCAACCCCACGCTGTTGCGCTACATGGCACAGGGTGCCGTGGCTTATGCCAAGGAACTGGGTTGGGAGCATCCCCAGATTGTGCTGCACCTTGACCACGGTGACAGCTTTGAACTGTGCAAGGACTGCATCGAGCACGGTTTCTCATCTGTAATGATTGATGGTTCACACCTCCCCTATGAGGAGAATGTTGCCCTCACCAAAAAGGTTGTTGACTACGCACATCAGTATGACGTAACTGTTGAGGGTGAGCTCGGCGTCCTTGCCGGCGTTGAGGATGAGGTATCAGCCGACCACCACACCTACACCAACCCCGAGGAGGTTATCGACTTTGCCACCCGCACCGGCTGCGACTCACTGGCAATCTCAATTGGTACCAGCCACGGTGCTTACAAGTTCACCCCCGAACAGTGCACACGTGACGAGAACGGCCGTCTTGTTCCGCCCCCCTTGGCATTTGACATCCTGGATGCCGTTATGGAGAAACTCCCCGGCTTCCCCATCGTGCTCCACGGCTCAAGC
>CAYMNF010000102.1:0-2115 GCA_964391735.1 uncultured Bacteroides sp.
CGATCTTACCTTTCTTGACCTCCTCAACAGCCTTGGCAACGTCATTGGTCACAGTGCCGCTCTTGGGGTTAGGCATCAAACCGCGGGGACCGAGGATACGACCCAACGGGCCAAGCTTACCCATGACAGCGGGCTGAGTGATGATGACGTCAACGTCGGTCCAACCGCCTTTGATCTTGTTGATGTATTCATCGAGACCTACATAGTCAGCACCTGCCTCCTTAGCCGCTGTTTCAGCGTCAGGGTTGCAGAGCACCAACACGCGCACCTGCTTGCCGGTTCCGTGGGGAAGCGTAACGACGCCACGAACCATCTGGTTGGCTTTGCGGGGGTCTACGCCAAGACGCACGTCAATGTCGAATGAAGCGTCAAAGTTGGTGTAGGTTATCTCTTTTACTTTCTCGGTCGCCTCTGCAAGCGTGTATGCCTTCCCCGGCTCAAGCTTTTCAAGGGCGGCTTTTTGCTTCTTTGTAAGTTTGCTCATAGTCGTCTTTGATTAAGCGTTAGATGTTTTCGGGGAAAGCTCCCTTTACAGTTATACCCATGCTGCGCGCCGTCCCGGCAACCATGCGCATGGCTGACTCAACGGTGAAACAGTTAAGGTCAGGCATCTTGTCCTGCGCGATGGTCTTTACCTGCTCCCAAGTCACCTCACCAACCTTGGTACGGTTGGGCTGTGATGAACCGCCTTTGAGCTTTGTTGCCTCAAGCAGCTGAATAGCCACGGGAGGGGTTTTTACAACAAAGTCA
The DNA here is from genome assembly GCA_964391735.1 of uncultured Bacteroides sp. GTDB lineage: Bacteria > Bacteroidota > Bacteroidia > Bacteroidales > Muribaculaceae > CAG-1031. The sequence continues at coordinate 751 of CAYMNF010000102.1, forward strand.
AAGGACTTGTCGGTGTAGTAGGTAATGATCACCGGCAACACTTTGCCGGCCTTGTCCTGCGTGCGAGCATTGAATTGCTTGCAGAACTCCATGATGTTGATACCCTTTGAACCCAATGCAGGGCCCACGGGAGGCGACGGGTTGGCCGCACCGCCTTTGATTTGCAATTTGATCTGTCCGGCTGCTTCTTTTGCCATTTTTCTAACAGAATTTAAATTGATTTATAAATATTCGCGAGTTTCCCTTGGCCTTCTACCGCTTCTGTTCCTGACCTCGGGCGGTTTCACCGCGGCCGCGTAACCGACCATCCGCCTTCAGCAACCGGGAACGTCTCCGGTGTCTTTTTGCGACCTCAGCACTTAACGCCTTTCGGCATGCCTCGGTCTCGGGGTTATTCTCGCTCTACTTGTCCGTTTTCGAGTTCCAAGGGGGTCTTGCGTCCGAAGATCTTAACCATAACGGTCAGTTTCTTGCGTTCGCGGTTGACCTCCTCTACCTTGCCGGAGAATCCGCTGAAGGGACCATAAATCACCTTCACATCCTCACCGACAATATAGTCGCCGTCTGCCCCACTCTCTTGCAGGTCCTCAGCGGCACCCAACATCCTGCGCACCTCGCTCTCACGCAAGGGCTCGGGACCTGAATCCTTTGAACGACCTTTCAAGAAGTCAATGACATTGCTGGTGTTTACCAGCTCATATATCACCGGGCCGGTAAGCTCGGCCTCAATGAACACATAGCCCGAGTAGAGATTGCGCTCCTTGATGACCTTTTTGCCGTTTCTCACCGTCATAACCTTCTCGGTGGGAATAAGCACCTGAAAAACGTGCTCGCCTAAAGGGGTGTTGCGCATTTGGCCTTCAATCACCTCTTTGACCTTCTGTTCCTTGCCTGAGATTGCTCTCAAAACATACCAGGCTCGTTTTATTTCTTCTGCCATTTCTTCCTTGATGGTTCTAACTTGTCCGGGGGGAAGCGGCCTTTCACACTAACGGCCCTCCGGCTCTTTGTTGGGAGACTGGGGGGCGCGTGCTTTGGCTCGTTACCGGGAGTTTATCTATACCCTAACCGATTTAATTTATTTACGTATTGCCTGTGGCTTTATCGGCCAAAGCTGTAAATGAACTTCATCAGGTTCTCCACGATCTGGTCCATCACAAACACCACAAGCGCTAATATTACGGAAGCAATAAGCACTATAATGGCACTCTTGATGAGCTGTCCGCGGGTGGGCCATGAAGTCTTGTAACGCAGTTCGTTATAAGACGCCTCGATACCGGTCAATAGTTTTAGCTTTTTCATTTTGTTTTCTTTTGCACGGGAAGAGAGGCTCGAACTCCCGACACCTGGTTTTGGAGACCAGTG
>CAYMNF010000103.1:0-1986 GCA_964391735.1 uncultured Bacteroides sp.
TTTTGAACCTGTGTAGTCGGTCGCTTTCGCCACTTCCGCATAAACATCGGCCTGAAATATTTGAATGGTGATTGTTTCCATTAAAATGATATTATTGAATACGTAATACTGACCCCAATATATGGCTGAAAGCCTTGTGGAGTGTACCCATACCCTATTGTCGGCCCAAGGTGCCAACGCTTGGGAGGTTTCCATTCGCGCTTGGTGATGGTCGTTGTCTTGGTAAATATCCTCAGGCTATCAAGCTGCGGGTCTAACGGTCCGCTAACCCATGCCTCGTATGCACTGTCAGCAAAATGCCGTTGTACGATTGGCAACTCAACCATAGCAATGTCATCGCTACATCGCGGCTCACCACCTGCACCGGTGCCGTAACGAGGGGCCACTGACACAGCCTCTACAATATCGCCGTCACTCTCTTTGACCTGTTCCCCCTGCTTTTTGTCGCCGCCCTGAGCTTCAGCGACAGGGTAATACTTCGGCACGGTGTAGGTCCGCGTCCCTAATGCAAACTCCGACTGGGGTGTCGGTGCTATATAGGGAATAGTATCATACACCGTCACAGTGTCCGTTTCGCATACCGTGTGCCCGTGGCCGCCACGCGCTTTATATACGCATCTTAGCAACGCCAATGACACGATTATGCACAACAGCAACAACAGGTCTGTCTTCAGGTTTCCTCTCATGGTTCTATCTCTTGTTAAAGGTTCGCATATTCTTTCCGCGCATCAAAACTCGGACACGCTTTCGCGGCAAAGTCCCTATGTCCGTATATCGCCGCCCCGCGGTAACGTTTCCTCAACTCCTTAAGCAAGCTTATTATAGCCGCCTTCTGAGCCTCTGTGCGCGTGTCCTTTCCCTGCATACTCCAGTTCTTGACACTGCGGCTCGGGCAGCCTCCAACATAGCATACCCCTATCGATTCCGCGTTATGATTGGCAGTGTGGCAACCACGCACATTCTCCGGCCGGCACCTCACTATCGTCCCGTCTCTCAGAATAATGTAATGATAACCTATATACCGCCGCTGCTTGGTATCAGGGTCAATGTAGTATGAGAACCCCCGCGCCTTGTGCGACGCATTCACAGCATCTACCGTGAAGTCCTCACCCTCAGGGGTAGCCGTGCAATGCACTATCAGCTTGGTAATCATCCGGCTACACGGCGATACCTCATCCGCCGTCTCGTACCCGAGCTTGCTCCATGTCTTTGCACCCGCAATGCCGTCTACCGACAAGTCATGGCACCGCTGAAAATCCTTGACAGCCGTCTCTGTCTTTTTCCCGAATACCCCGTCAACCGTCAGCCCATATTGGCCCGCATTGTTCAAGGCCGTCTGCAGGGTCTTTACCTCCGCGCCCTTGCTTCCTGATTTCAATGTCGTCATCGTCTCACTCCTCAGTGGTTGATTCCTCTACATGCTGCAGCCCCGGGCAAATAAGGTCAAGTATCCGCTTGGCCTCCTTCTTATCCGCCGCAGCAATAATGTCATTGAGTATCTTGGGCAGGTCGTTAACATGGCTCTTGCGGAGGTTGGCATGCTCAAACATACTCTTCGCCTCAACAACTATCAGCCCCGCGCCAAACAACACCGCCACAAACGGCAGTATGTAGAACGAGAAAAAGATGCCCAGGCAGTCCACTAAAAATCCTATCATTATAAACCGCCAATACTCACTCATCTTTCCGATGGTTACCCTCAGCTTGTGCGAGTGTATCCGCTGGTGTGTACGCTTGGCCGTGTGCACCCCGTCCCACAGGTCAATTATTATCGCCATGATAACCAAGATGCACACCGCCAAGAACACCCCCAAAAACAGGTAAATCTTATCACGTGAAAGTATTATATCCATAACTCCCATCCTTTAATTCAATTATTATGTTCCTGCAAATTTACCGGTCCCCCATATCCATCTCTTTTAACTTTTGAAACACCGGCCTCACACAAAGTCAAACAGCTCATCCGGGGCACTGTCGCGGGCGGCA
>CAYMNF010000104.1:0-1775 GCA_964391735.1 uncultured Bacteroides sp.
CAAATATCTATTTCAGGTTGCTTGACATTTGCAACCGACTCGGTTGGGAAAATCCCTTTTCCCTCTCCAATCCACGGGCAGTCGCGCTGATGGGGGTCGCTGAAAATACGCTGGCTGCTGGCAGAGACAAGCTCGTGATGAAAGGCTTAATCGGATTCAAAAAAGGGTCACGCCGAAAAGACTCACCGATATACTGTTTCCCGGAGAAGATAGATGGCGAATGGGTGTTTCCAGATGGTTTTACCTCAAGTTTTACCTCAAATATTGAGCCAAAACCTGCGCCAAAACCTGCGGCAAAACGTGGGGCAAAAACAGGGGCAAAACCTGCGGCATATAATAAAACTAAAACAGAAACGGAAAATATTAACTCTCCTACCGGAGAGCAAGTGCGTGCAAGGTCTCCTGTTCAGGACTGCTTGTTTTCTGAAAGAGAATTGTCAAGAATAGAGCCACGAGGAATCAAGGCATCCTCGCTCGTTGAGTTCTCTCCGCCGACCATTGAAGATGTCAAGGACTATTTCATTTTGCAGCGCGCTAACTCTCGGCTTGAGGATTGGGAATCTGAAGCACTATCTTTTTTCAGCTACTATGACAGTCAAGGCTGGGTAAAGAGCAATGGCCGTAAGGTGTCAAATTGGGAGAGCCTTGTAAACGATTGGATACTCCGCAAGGAGAGAGAACAAAAGCAAATTAACCATAATGAGCAAAGAACAACTTATCGGCGACCTACTCCCGAGGACACCCTCGCAGCTGAGCAAACTAAACTCGCCAACCGAATCATCTCCCGGCGCTCTCGTCAAGGCGAGTCCGGCGGTAATGATGATGATCAATACATATAAAACGGAAGAGAATTTTCTCGCTGTTTTCAATCCAAGCAAGCAAGTTGCTTTTACTCGTGATTTAGAGAGAGCCTTCTGCGGTAAGGCACCGTCACTTGACTTGGTCGCCAAAACATTCGGTAGTGGGGCCCGGGATAATTGGCTTGATATTCAGTTAACGGAGCTTGCGGCGTTTGCCGGTTGTAAAGACAAGTTTACCGAACATCAGGTGCAATCACTCATTGACATCATTGCAGAAGAATACCATTTCCTCAAAGTGACCGAGCTGATGTATTTCTTTCGCAAGTTCAAAGCCGGGGAATATGGTAAATTCTATGGGGCGGTTGACCCATTGACCATAACGTGTGCGTTGAAGGAGTTTTGTGATGATAGGCGTACCATACTTGCCCGCATTGAGAAGCAACGGCAGGAGGAGCAGCAACGTAATGACCCTGAGTATATCCGTTACATCCGGAAATATGAAGAGGACACACGAATGAGTCGGTTCTACTCTATGAACTTTCGGTCAAAGGATTTTACCCTTGATGACTTCAGAGAGATTTGGTGGTTATTCAAAATGGGCTATGAAAGGAAAGACCATGGATATAGGGAATGGTGAGAAGGTAATCATCCACTGGCGGACCAGAGATGAAGAGTCAATCCGGCGAATCCGTGAGTATTTCGGTTTTCCCACATACACCACCGTTAACGGACTATCGCCGGCCATTGTAAAGCCCGAGGATAGAGAAATGTTTGAAGAGACCGCCAGACGCGGATTTTTCAGCTATCGCAGTGCAGATTGGACATTCAATGGCACATCATATTCCTGGTAAAAATGGTGTTAAAATGGTGGCCATTCTGTTTGCAACTCTCGTAAATTATGCCTAACTTTACAGTATAACAAACTAAAAGTCAAACCAATAACTTAACAACAATGGACTTTCAAAAAATCCCTTT
>CAYMNF010000105.1:0-1701 GCA_964391735.1 uncultured Bacteroides sp.
TCTCATACGACTCAAAGAAGTCAGGCGGTTTCACCTGCTCCCACCTGCGCTTCGGCGACCATCCCATTCGCAGCACCTATCTGGTGAACACCCCTAACTTTGTGGCATGCCACGTACAGGCCTATCTGCACATGTATGACGTTACCCGTGGTCTTCGCCCCGGGGGAACATTCCTGCTCAATACCATTTGGGAGGGACATGAACTTGCTGACAACCTGCCCGCAAAAGTTAAGAAATACTTCGCTGACAACAATATAACCGTCTACTATATCAACGCAACCAAGATTGCGCAGGAAATCGGTCTTGGCAACCGCACCAATACCATTCTGCAAAGCGCATTCTTCCGCATCACCGAGGTTATCCCCGTTGAACTTGCTGTTGAGCAGATGAAGAAGTTCATTGTCAAGAGCTATGGCAAGAAAGGCCAGGATATCGTTGACAAAAACTATGCAGCCGTTGACCGCGGCAGCGAATACCATAAACTGGAGGTTGACCCGGCATGGAGCAACCTGAAGGTTGAGGAGGAGCATGCCTCAGATGCCCCTGAGTTCATCAACAAGGTGGTACGCCCCATCAACGCCCAGGCCGGTGACTTGCTCCCCGTGAGCACCTTCAAGGGTATTGAGGACGGCACCTGGCCCCAGGGTACCGCTAAATATGAGAAACGCGGTGTGTCAGCCTTCGTGCCCGAGTGGCTTGAGGAGAATTGCATTCAGTGCAACAAGTGTGCCTACGTTTGTCCCCACGCCGCCATCCGTCCCTTCCTCATCACCCCCGAGGAGATGCAGAACGCTCCCTATGGCGAGGATAAGACTATCCCGGCCATCGGCAAGCAGTTTGCCGGTATGCGCTTTATGCAGACCGTCGATGTCCTTGACTGTCTGGGTTGCGGCAACTGTGTGGCAGTCTGCCCCGGCAAGCGCGGTGCCAAGGCTCTTGAGATGAAGCCCCTTGAGACCCAGTTGGACATCCAGGCATACTGGGACTACAACGTTGACCATGTTTCATCAAAGCAGAACCTTGTAGACATAGCCCAGAACCCCAAGAACAGCCAGTTCGCTACCCCGATGTTTGAGTTCTCGGGTGCTTGTTCAGGTTGCGGCGAGACACCTTACGTCAAGCTGATCTCACAATTGTTCGGAGACCGCCAGATGGTTGCCAACGCCACCGGATGCTCGTCAATCTACTCAGGTTCAGTTCCCTCAACCCCCTATACCACTAATGCCGATGGCCGCGGACCCGCATGGGCAAACTCTCTGTTTGAGGATTTCTGTGAGTTTGGCCTCGGTATGCGTATAGCCAACGAGAAGATGGTTGAGCGCCTCAAAGGGTATATGGCCCAAGCCAAGGAGTGCCCCACCTGCAGCGAACGCATCCACCAACTTGCCGCCGACTGGCTTGAGAACTATCAGGATGCCGCCCGTACACGTCAGATTGCCGATGAACTGATACCCTTGTGTGAGGGTTGTGATTGCGAGGCTTGCAAGGGAATCCTCTCACTCAAGGATTTCATTGTTAAGCGTTCACAATGGATCATCGGTGGCGACGGTGCCTCATACGACATCGGTTTTGGCGGTCTTGACCATGTGATAGCCTCAGGCAAGGATGTAAACATCCTGGTACTCGACACCGAGGTTTACTCAAACACCGGTGGTCAGGCCTCAAAGGCTACCCCCATTGGCGCGATAGCCAAGTTTGCCG